>JAIEPP010000038.1 GCA_019748335.1 Xanthobacteraceae bacterium | reverse complement strand
CGGGTGCGAGGTAATACGAATATGGTCAGTCCGATTGGAGCGCGTCATCGTCACACACCGATAAATGCCGAGCGTTCGCGGAGCGGATGGACCGGCCACGAACAATCGAAGGATTCTCCAGTATGGCTGAATCGCAGCTGAACACAACGGCCGTATGAAGGCGTCGTGGAGGCGCTAACCATTTGGTTTTATTTGGCTTTTGAACCGCTCGGCCCCGCTGTTCGCCGCGGCCACCGGGCAACCGCAGGCTCGTGGCAACCACCGGGAGCGCTACCGTCAGGGCAAAGCCATGGCCGCGCTTAGCTGATAGAGTGAGGCGATGGAACATCGTCCGACACCCCTGCGCCATGGCGCCGAACCCGAAATCATTCCGCCGGATCGCAGCGAAGCGCCCCCGCGCAACGGCACCTCGCAAGTCTGGATCTCATTCAACCGGCAAGGCGGCAGCCGCACCTATACTTTGTCGCCAGGAGCACCGGCCATCATGGTCGCGCTGCTGTTCGGCGTCCTGATGATCGCCATATTCGTGGTCGTGTTTGCCACGCTGCTGGTCTGGATCGTCGTGGCCGGCGCGGTGATCGCGCTGCTCCTGCTGGGCGCGATGCTGCTGCGGCGGATCCGGGGATATCGGCGATGAAAAGAGCTGAAGCCGCGCGCTATTTCACCTCGTCCCAGCTGGCGCCGTTGAATCGTTGCAGCTGCATGTAGGTCACCACGCGATAATCGGTAGCCGATGTGTTGATGCGGCTCGGCGGCAACAGCAGCCCGCCACGAAAATTCTGCAGGCTGGCCGCCTGGTTGGCATAGGTGAACAGGAACAATGCATCAGCTCCCAAGCCGCAATGCCGCACTGCGTCTTCTTCTGCCTTCAGCAGCAGGCTTCGCTCTGTTTCGGCGCCGCAAGAAGCGCTACAGCGATCGCGCGATCAGCAATTTCATGATCTCGTTGGTGCCGCCGTATATCTTCTGGATGCGCGCATCCACGAACATCCGCGCGATCGGATATTCCTCCATGTAGCCGTAGCCGCCGTGAAGCTGCAGACATTCGTCAGCGGTCTCCACCTGCTTCTGCGAACACCACCACTTCGCCATCGACGCGGTGACGGTGTCGAGTTCGCCGGCGACGAGCTGCTGCACGCACCAGTCGACGAAGACGCGCGCAATCATCGCCTCGGTCTTGCGTTCGGCGAGCTTGAAAGCCGTGTTCTGGAATTCCAGCAGCGGCTTGCCGAATGCCTTGCGCTCCTTCGTATATTCGGTCGTCAGCCGGACCGCGCGTTCCATCGAGGCCACCGCCCCGACCGCCAGCGACAGCCGCTCCTGCGGCAACTGCTGCATCAACTGGACGAAGCCGTTGCCTTCCTCGTTGCCGAGCAGGTTGTCCGCCGGCGCGAAGGCATTGTCGAAAAACAGCTCGGACGTGTCGGACGCATGCAAGCCGATCTTGTCGAGGTTGCGCCCGCGTTTGAACCCTTCATTTCCGGCCGTCTCGACCACGATCAATGAAAGACCCTTGGCGCCTGGCCCGCCGGTCCTCGCCACGACGATCACCAGATCGGCGGCCTGGCCGTTGGTGATGAACGTCTTCTGACCGTTGATGACGTAGCTATTGCCCTGCTTTTGCGCCGTGGTCCGCACGGCCTGCAGATCGGATCCCGTGCCGGGCTCCGTCATGGCGATGGCGCCGACGAATTCGCCCGAAGCCATTTTCGGCAACCAGCGAAGTTTTTGCTCCTCCGAGCCGTAATTGAGAATGTAGTGTGCGACGATGCAGCTATGCACCGACACGCCGGTGGTGACTTCGGGGACCACGCTCTCGATGTCCTCGAGAACGGCGGCGTCGTAAGCGAAGCTGGCGCCGAGGCCGCCATAGGCTTCCGGCACGCTCGGCAGCAACGCCCCCATCTCGCCGAGCGCGCGCCAGGCCGAACGATCGACCATCTTCTGGTCACGCCATTTCCCGGCGTGCGGCGCCAGATCCTTGGCGAGAAATTTACGAAACTGCTCGCGAAAGACGTCCAGTTCCTCGGTCATCCAGGATGAACGGTATTGCATCGGCCCCTCGCCTCAAATGATGAGACCGCCACCGGCGACGATCACCTGGCCGCTGATATAGTTCGATTCCGGGCTGCAGAACAGATAAACCGCATCGGCCGCCTCTTCCGGCGTGCCGCCGCGCCCGAGCGGGATCATCCTGGCCATGGCGTCGAGCATTTGCGGCTGAACACCGACCTTGATGTCGCGCCCGGCAACGTCGATGGTCTTCTGCTGGGCCTCGATCGGCTGGGTCAGCCGGGTATTGATCAGACCAAAGGCCACGCAGTTGACGTTGACCTTGTAGCGTCCCCACTCCTTGCACATCGTGCGCGTCAATCCGACCAGGGACGCCTTGGCCGACGAGTAACTGGCCTGCCCGGCATTGCCGTACAGCCCTGCAATCGACGAGATATTGACGACCTTGCGGAACACTTCGCGGCCGGCTTCGGCTTCCTTCTTCGCCATGATCCGGATCGGCTCGGCCGCCGCGCGCAGAATGCGAAAGGGGGCGACGAGGTGCACATCGAGCATCGCCTGGAACTGCTCGTCCGTCATCTTCTGGATCGTCGAGTCCCAGGTGTAGCCGGCGTTGTTGACGATGATGTCGAGACCACCGAAGCTCTCCATCGCGGCGCCGACGAAACGGTCGGCAAAGCCGGCTTCCGAAACGCTGCCATTGACCGCGATCGCCTCGCCGCCGGCCGCCTTGATTTCGGCGGCGACCGCGTCACCCGGCGTGGCATCGAGGTCGTTGACCACGACCCTTGCGCCCTCGCTCGCGAGCTTGAGCGCTATGGCGCGGCCGATTCCTCGTCCCGATCCGGTGACGAGTGCGACTTTTCCTTTGAGCTTGGGCATCTGGTTTCCTCAGGTCACAACGCAATAATGGCTTCGCCGGCGAGCTTGATCTCGCCTTTCTCGTCCTTGGCGGTCAATGCGAGCCTGGCCTGCCTTTCGCCCTTGCCTTCAATCAGCTCGGCGACATGCCCCTCGCAGGTCAGGCGCGCGCCAAGCTGCGTGATGGAAGCGAAGCGGGTCGAGAACGAACGAATACGGCCGGGCGCGACCGCATCGGTCAGCGCCTGGCCGAGAAGCGCCATGACAAGCATGCCGTGCGAAAAGACGTCAGGGAAACCCGCCGCCTTGGCGAAATCGATGTCGACATGCATCGGATTGTGATCGCCCGATGCGCCGCAATACAGCGCCAGCGTGTGGCGCGTGATCGGCGGGAAGGTCTTGTGAACGATGCGTTCACCGACCGCAGGTCGGCCGTTTGCGGTTTCACTCATGCTGCACCCTTAGTTCCGCACGACAATGGTGCGCGCGGTGTCGGCGACATGGGCGCCGTGCTGGTTGGTGACCTTGGTTTCGATAACGACCAACGTCATCGCTCCGCCCTTTTTGTCGGTCACATCGGTGACGCGCGACTTGAATGTCAGGGTGTCGCCGACCACGACGGGCGCGTGGTAGGCGAAGCGCTGTTCGCCGTGCAGCACGCGGGCAAGATCGATGTTCAGATCGGTCAGGAATTCGAAAGGACGCTCGGCGTCCATCATCTCCAGGCAGAACAGATAGGTCGGCGGCACCGGCGTCGCGGAATAGCCCTGGTCGCGCGCGACCTGCTCGTCGCAGTAAACCGGATTCTGCTCTCCGAGCGTCTTGAGGAAATAGCGCAGACGCCCGGGCTCGACACGTGCGGTGACCGGCGTGAAGCCACGCCCGACGGCGGATTGATCGACCATGATCTCGGCCCCTTACGCGCGCTCGTACAAGGTCACGACGCAGGCGCCGCCGAGGCCGAGATTGTGCTGCAATCCGACGCGCGCGCCCTCAACCTGGGTCGTCGCTGCCGTGCCCCGCAATTGGCGCGTCAGCTCGTAGCATTGAGCAAGGCCGGTCGCACCGAGCGGATGCCCTTTCGACAACAGGCCGCCGGAAGGATTGGTGACGAACTTGCCGCCATAGGTGTTGTCGCCGTCGTCGATGAATTTCGCGGCGCCGCCATCCGGACAGAGCCCCAGGGCTTCGTAGGTGATCAGCTCGTTCTGGGCGAAGCAATCGTGCAGTTCGACCACGTCGAGATCTTCCGGACCGATGCCGGCAGCCTCGTAGACGCTTTTGGCGGCGGCGCGCGCCATGTCGAAGCCGACGACCTGCATCATGTCGCCGGCGCCGAAGGTCGATGCGGTATCGGTGGTCATGGCTTGCGCAGCGATCCGGACGTCCTTGCGCAGCCCATGCTCGCTGGCAAATTTCTCCGACACCAGCACCGCGGCCGCACCGCCGCAGGTCGGCGGACAGGCCATCAGCCGCGTCATCACGCCCGGCCAGATCACCTGATCCTTCATGACATCATCGGCGGTGACTTCCTTGCGGAACAGCGCCAGCGGATTGTTTTTGGCGTGGCGGCTTGCCTTGGCGCGGATCTTGGCAAAGGACTCCAGCGGCGTGCCGTATTTCTTCATGTGGCTGAGGCCGGCGCCACCGAAATAGCGCAGCGCCAGGGGAACACCGGGCGCATCGACCAGCTGGTCGGCGGCTGCGTCGAAATCGTCGAACGCGCTCGGACGGTCGGTGAAAACAGCGCCCAGCGCGCCGGGCTTCATCTGCTCGAAGCCGAGCGCCAGCACGCAGTCAGCCGCACCTGACTCGATCGCCTGGCGCGCCAGGAACAGCGCGGTCGACCCGGTCGAGCAGTTGTTGTTGACGTTGACGATCGGGATGCCGGTCATGCCGACCGAATACAGCGCGCGCTGCCCGCAGGTGGAATCGCCGTAGACGTACCCGACATAGGCCTGCTGGATGCGGCCGTAGTCGAGGCCGGCATCGCTAAGCGCCAGCTTCGCCGCCTCCGCGCCCATCACATGATATGGCGCGTTGGCGCCAGGCTTGACGAACGGGATCATGCCGACGCCGGCAACATACGCGCGAGATGACATTGGATCCTCCGTAAATTACCCATTGGACTTCTTATTACCGATGGGTAATATACGAGCCACGACAGACCCAGTCAATGCAGCACCGGCGAATTTCGAGATGGATGCACAGCCCCCCTCTTCCGATACTTCCCCCTGGATGCCGTTCGAAAGCCGCCGCCGCGCGCGCGATGAGAAGCGCGAGGCCGTGCTGCGGACCGCGGTCGCACTGTTTCTCGAGCAGGGCTACCATCGCGCAACCCTCAACGAGGTCGCCGAGCGGCTCAACATCACCAAGCCCGCGCTCTACAATTACTTTCGCGGCAAGGAAGAAATCCTGTTCGAATGCTGGTCGCTGGGACAGGAGCAGGTCGACGGGTTCATCGCCGCCATCAACGCCGGCGGCGGCACCGGGCTTGCCAAGCTGCGCAAACTGATCCGCGCCTATGCTGAGGTCCTCGCGACCGACTTCGGCGCAAGCCTGGTGCGGTTCGACCCGCGGGACCTTACTGAGACGAACAGCAGAACCGTGCGCGCGGCCAAAAGAAGCATCGACCATACGTTTCGCAACTACATCGCCGACGGCATCGCTGATGGTTCGATCAAGCCGTGCGACCCGAAACTCTCGGCATTCGCCATTGCCGGGTCGTTGAACTGGATCGGTCACTGGTTTCAGCGCGACGGGCCCTTGTCGGCGGAAGTGATCGCCGAGAATTTCGCCGTTCAGCTCACCGAGGGACTCGCGGCCAAACGAACGAGAAAAAAGAAAGCGCGCTAAGCGCCCACCACAACATTCGATCAATGGGAGGTTTTCGATGAATGTCACTCACGGGTTGCGGCGCGCGCTGCAGATCAATCCCGAAGGTCTTGCCACGGTATTCGGCGAGAGGCGCCGAAGCTGGCGCGAGATTTGCGAGCGGGTGTCCCGCCTCGCCGCGGGAATTTGCTCGCTCGGCGTGGAGGCCGGCGACCGCGTCGCGATCCTGTCGCTCAACTCGGATCGCTACCTGGAACTCTATCTCGCCACCGCGTGGGCCGGCGCGGTGATCGTGCCTCTCAACATCCGCTGGAGCCCGGCCGAGAACGAGGACGCCATGCGCGATTGCCGCGCCAACCTCCTGTTCGTCGACAAGGCCTTCGCAGCGACGGGCGCCGCACTCGCGAAGGCGCTTCCCGATCTGAAGCAGATCTATGCCGACGACGGCGACGTCCCGGCGGGAATTGAAGGTTACGAGGCGCTGCTGGCGCGAAGCCAGCCGATGCCGGATGCGATGCGCGATAGCGGCGATCTCGCCGGCATTTTCTACACCGGCGGAACCACCGGCCGCTCCAAGGGGGTGATGCTCAGCCATGGCAACCTGATGGCCGACGCGCTGAACGCCCTCGGCGAGGGTTTATTCTCCGGTTCAGCCGTCTATCTGCACGCCGCGCCGATGTTCCATCTGGCGAATGGCGCTGCGATGTATTCGCTGCTGCTCAGCGGCGGCTCCAACGTGATCGTCCAGGCTTTCACACCGGAGGGCGTGATGGCCGCGGTCCAGAACGAAGGCGTGACCGACGTTCTGCTGGTACCGACCATGATCCAGATGCTGGTCGATCATCCCGCGCTCGGTTCCTACAACCTGTCTTCGCTGAAGAATATTATCTACGGCGCCTCGCCGATCAGCGAGGCGGTGCTCGGGCGCGCCATGGCGGCGCTTCCCAACACGCGGTTCACCCAGGCCTACGGCATGACCGAGCTGTCGCCGATCGCGACACTGCTGCATTGGAACGAGCACATCGGCGAAGGCCGCGCCAAGGGCCGCCATCGGGCGGCCGGCCGGGCCACGCTCGGTTGCGAAGTGCGGATCGTCGATGCCGACGACAAGCCGCTTCCCAATGGCAGCGTCGGCGAGATCGTCGTGCGCGGCGACAACGTCATGATGGGCTACTGGGAACGGCCGGAAGAGACCGCCCGCGCCGTCGTCGACGGTTGGATGCATACCGGCGATGGCGGGTTCATGGACGCGGACGGCTTCGTCTACGTCGTCGATCGCGTCAAGGACATGATCATTTCCGGCGGCGAGAACGTCTATTCGGTGGAAGTCGAGAACGCGGTCGCGCAGCATCCTGCCGTGGCGCAGTGCGCGGTGATCGGGATTCCGAACGAGCGCTGGGGCGAACAGGTCCACGCCGTGGTCGTAACCAAGAGCGGCGCCAAGGTTTCGGCGGACGAACTGATCGAGTTCTGCAAGACGTTGATCGCCGGGTACAAATGTCCGCGCAGCGTCGAGATCAGCGAAAGCCCGTTGCCGCTGTCCGGCGCCGGCAAGATTCTCAAGCGCGAATTGCGCAAGCCGTTCTGGGAGAACCGGGAGCGGTTGGTGAGTTGATCGATTGAGGCACAGGCGCGACTCATTCGCGCCCGTGAAGGCTGAAGTCAAAAAAACAAAATAGAACGGGGAGTTGTAAATGCTGCGTAGAGTAAGTTGTTTTGTCGTAGGCGCGACTCTGGCGCTGGTGGCTCCGGTGACGGCTCAGGAACCAGCGCCGGGAATAACGGCCACTAAAATCAAGCTTGGAAATACCGCACCCTATAGCGGGCCCGCATCGTCTTACGCCACGATCGCAAAGTCGGCGCTGGCGTATTTCGACATGGTCAACGACAAGGGCGGGATCAACGGACGAAAAATCGAAGTCGTCAGCCTCGACGACGGCTACTCCCCTCCGAAAGCGGTCGAGCAGACCCGCAAGCTGGTGGAGAGCGAGGAAGTCTTCGCGATCTTCATGCCGCTGGGCTCGGCGACATCGGCCGCGACCCAGACCTACCTCAACCAGAAGAAGGTGCCGCAGATATTCGTGACGTCAGGCGCCGATCGGTGGAACCAGCCGGAGAAATCTCCGTGGAGCATCGGCTGGAACGTCGAATATTCCGGCGAAGGCCGGATCTATGCGCGATACATCCTCGACAACGTCAAGGATCCGAAGATCGCGGTGCTCTACCAGAATGACGAGTTCGGCAAGGCCGTTCTGGCTGGGCTGAAGGAAGCGCTGGGCGAACGGGTCGGCGCCATCGCCGACGCGGTGAGCTACGAGGTTTCCGATCCCACGATCGACTCGCCGATTGCCCGGTTGAGGACGACCAACGCCAACGTCTTTCTCAGTCTCACCACCCCGAAATTCGCCGCGCAGTCGATCCGCGCGATCGACAATCTCGGCTGGAAGCCGCTCATCATCCTGCCCAGCGTCTCCAATTCCATCGACCCCGTCCTGACCAGTGCTGGTCTCGAGAAATCGATCGGTATCCTTTCCTCCTCCTACAGCAAGCAGCCATCCGATCCGCAGTGGCGCGACTCTGCGGACTTCAAGGCCTGGTCCGCGTTCATGGACAAGTATTATCCGACCGGATCCAAAACCGACTGGCTCAACGCCTACGGCTACGGCATGGCCTATGCCATGCACCAGGCGCTGGAAAAAGCCGGGGCGAATCCGACCCGGGAATCGCTGATGGACGCTCTGCACAACATCCGGAACATGGAAATCCCGATGCTGCTGCCGGGCATCACGATCAGCATCTCCAAGACCGACCACGGGCCGATCAAGTCGATGCAGATGCTGCGCTTCAATGGAACCGCGTGGGAAACGACCGGCCCTCTGCTTTCCGCAAAGTAGAGCCGCGACAAGCCCTGCGGTAACCAGCATGGTCGCTTCTCCCGGATCCTGGAGATGCGACCATGGCCCGGCCAGGCATATTGATCTTGCAACAGCTGCCGACACGACGCACGAGGACAAGGTTTACGAACGCTCATGTCACAAAACCCGAATCCCATTCATCCCGACTTGGCCGGTCGGCTGCAGCGCATGATCGAAGCCGAGCGTGGCGCGGATGCGCGGGTGATCAATTTCGGCGTCATGGAAGACGGTCATGCGGGCCTCACCTTCGGCTTCGATGTGGTCGACACCGCCGGTGCTGCGCTGGGCGCCTATGTCCTGAAGATGGCGCCCGCCGGCGTCGCCCGTCGCGGCAATACCGACGTTTACAAGCAGGCGCCGCTATTGCGGGCACTCAGGAAAGCCGGACTGCCCGTTCCCGAGATCCCCTGGGCCTCGCCCGAGGAGGACCAACTCGGGACGCCCTTCATCGTCATGGAAAAGATGCCGGGCCGGGTATTTCTGGTTTGGGAGCCGCACGATTCATTCTCGCGCGATCCGGTTCAACTGCGTGACATCTGGGTGCAAGCGGCCAGGCTTCTGGCGCAGGTCCACCGGATCGATTGGCGGCAGGCGGTGCCGCAGTGGGAAGAGCCACGGCCGTTATCCGATGAACTCGACCGCTGGACCAAAGTGCTGCGCCACGCGGAGGACCCCGATTGGTTTGCAGCGGGTAGCCGGCTTGGAACCCTGCTCACGGCACGCATGCCCGCCGAAGCGCCCATCGGCGTGATCCACGGCGATTTTCAGCCCGGCAATATTCTCTACGAAAACGGCAAGGCCGGAGGCCTGATCGATTGGGAATTGGCCTCGATCGGCTCGCAAGGCCTCGACCTCGGCTGGGTATTGATGATGTCGGATCACCTGGCATGGCATCCGAACTGGCAACCGGTCGCTCCGGTATCCGCAGCGGACCTGATCGAGGCGTATCGCGGAGCCGGCGGGCCGGCCTTCCTCAACCTCGATTGGTATCAGGCCCTCGCCCATTACCGCCTCGGCGCCATCGCCTGTCTCAATGTCAAGCTTCACCGCACCGGCAAGCGGCAGGATCCGTTGTGGGACCGCTTCGCGCCATCCATTCCCTTGTTATTCGCACGCGGCATCGCGCTTGCCGAACGCGCCCACCATCCAGAAGGAAACGCCTGATGATCGATTTCGAACTTCCCGCCGATCTCACCGCCTTGCGCGATCGGGTGAGCGCGTTCATCGCCGAGAAAATTGTCCCGTATGAGAACGATGTCAGGCAGACCGTACACGGCGTTTCGGAACCCTTGCGACAGGAGTTGATCGGCCTCGCGCGGGATGCCGGACTTCTGTCGCCGCATGCGCCGAAGCAATATGGCGGCCTTGGTCTCGACCATCGCGGCATGGCGGTGGTTTTCGAGGCCGCCGGCTGGTCGACGCTGGGTCCGCTGGCACTCAATATACAGGCCCCCGACGAAGGCAACGTCAACCTGCTCCATGTGGTGGCGACACCGGAGCAGAAGGCGCGCTGGCTGGCGCCGCTGGTACGCGGCGAAATCCGCTCCGTGTTCACGATGACCGAAACCGTGAGCGATGGCGCGGGCTCGGACCCGTCGCTGCTCCAGACCATCGCCCAGCAGGAAGGCAATGACTTCTTCATCACGGGGCGGAAATACATGATCACCGGGGTGCCGGACGCCGCCATCAACATCGTGATGGCGCGCACGCTCGACCATTCAGGCAAGGATCTCGGCGCCACCATGTTTTTTGTCGATCTCGATGCGCCGGGATTCCGCGTCGACCGCATGCTGGATACGATCGATACCAATTCTCCCGGCGGTCATGCGGAAGTCTCGTTCGATCGCGTGCGCGTGACGCCGGATCGCGTGCTCGGCGAAATCGGACAGGGCTTTCGCAATGCCCAGGTCCGTCTCGGCCCGGCCCGGCTGACGCATTGCATGCGCTGGCTCGGTGCCGCGCGGCGCTGCCAGGCGATCGCGGTCGAACATGCCAGGCGCCGGCATTCGTTCGGCAAGACGATCGGCGAACATCAGGGTGTTGGGTTCATGCTGGCGGACAACGAGATCGACCTGCATTTGTCGCGACTGGCGATCTGGCACACCGCGTGGCTGCTGGATCAGCACGATCAGGCCCGCAACGAGACCAGCATGACAAAGGTGTTCTGTTCCGAGGCGCTGGGACGTGTGGCGGATCGTTGCATGCAGGTCCTCGGTTCGATCGGCATCACTCGCGACACCGTCGTCGAGCGCATCTATCGCGATATCAGACCGTTCCGGATCTACGACGGTCCTTCGGAGGTCCATCGCCACGTGCTGGCCCGGCGCATCCTGTCGCAGAACGACTCGAAGAGGTGACGGACGATGCCGGACCACCCCACCTACGAACAAGTCTACGCGGCATTCCGCTGGAATATTCCAACGCGCTATAATATCGCGGCCGACGTCTGTGACCGTCACGCCCGCGATCCAGGCAAGGTCGCGTTGATTGGCGTAGGCCCCGACGGCAAGACCTGGGAAATGACGTTCCGCGAAGTGCAGCGCAGCGCCA
>JAIEPP010000071.1 GCA_019748335.1 Xanthobacteraceae bacterium | reverse complement strand
TCGTTTCCGCCGGAAAGGGCAGAGGCAGGTGAGGGGCGAGGTAGAGGCCTGTTTTCGCCCTCACGCCTGACTCCGCGACGAGCCTGCGTAGCAAATGGATACGCGCATTGTCGTGATAGTAGAGTCTCGGGTCGCCGTCTCTCGTATAGAGGAATGGCTCTGAAACGGGCGTGTTGATCCAGGCATGGAGGAAGGTCGCAATGCTCGAGATTGCGCCGAGTGCCACGGCAATCATCGCTCGCCGGACGATCTCGTCCCGAGCCTTTTCCCAGTACCAAAAGGTGAAGGTCAGGCGGAAATCGATGTCGATCCCCTCCGGACGGATTGGTGTCAGGATGATGAGGGCGGCAAACGAGACGATGCCGATCAATACGAAAGCCATCACAGCGGTAGCGATCGCCACGCCCGGATCTTTACGCGGTGCGTCGCCGAGCCGAAATTTTGCGAGAAACATGGATTGCTCCGACTTTAAGGATTGAAATGTCGATGCAGCGTCATTGCCGCGACGGCGAGGACGCACAGGACGGCACCGAACGCGATGCCGAACACGAGCGCGCGATTGAGGTAGGAGGCACGTCGAATGCGCTGCGTCTTCCAGGTCAGAGGAGGCTTGCCTGGCTCTTCGGCCGGTGTCGGCGAGCCCGCGGCGAGCACGGCTGGAGAAGGCTTGGCGCCTTTGCCGTTTGCGCCGCCTTTTGGCGAGCGGGATGCCGAGCGCTGCTTCACGGCATGATCCTGCGTGGCAGTTGCCGTGGCGACAGGCGTCTTGACAGCAGGCGTCTTGGCGACAGACGTCTTGGCGACAGGCTTCTCGGCGACAGCGCTCGTCGTTGGTTCGCCAGAGTGTTCGATAAGAAGCTTGACGAATGCCGCGTGGACAGCGGGACCGAGCCGCGTCATACGCGCAAGATCGATCCTGCCACCATTCGCCTCCATTTCTGCAAAGGCTTCCTCAGCGAGATGCTTTGCTGCCGCTTTTCCTTCACGCTCGATCTCATCGAAATCAACCCTGCGGCGAGGTCTGGGTGGCTGAGCGTCGGTCATGACCGCCCTCCCTTGGGCAAGTCGATCAGCTCGGCAAACTGGCCGTGCATGCTCGTCCAGAAGCGGAGGATGCTGCTGCGCATCACCTTGACCTCAGCGATGGAGCGGCCGAGGAGCACGCTCGTCTCAGCAGGGTCCATAGCCAAAGCTTTGACGAAACGGATGCCGGCGCCTTCAAACGGGGCCCAATACTCGCGCGGGATCCCAGGCATGATGATCTGCTTTGTCCCGCTGGCAACGTCGCAGAGGCGGCGATAATTGGTTTCCGCGATGGAGCCCGCGACGATCCGATCGGCGGAGCCGCCGAAGCGGTTCTCAACCAGCACGATGCGAAGCGTTGGAAGTGAGCCTCTCAAGCGCCCGACGGTGAACGCAGCTTGCGAGGTCGACTCGGGGTCAAGCGGCAGAAACGGAACGAAGGCGATGGCTGGCAAATTCCACGCAGCCAGATCCTCGCCGAAATCGACCTCACGGAGGAAGTTCGTCAGCGTCTCGACCATGTTGGCGCCGGTGTCGAGAATGACCGACCGATTGTTCGGGATCGCCTCGCGGGCTGCCTCATAAAAGGGACCGATGGCTCGCATCGCGAGCGTCGGGTCCTCGATCAGCAGATCGGGATCGGGTCGAAGATCGGTGACGACGTCGCCGATCATGTGCGCGAGGCGCTTCTGATCGTCGATCTGAAATGCTTGAAAAGCAAAGTTGTTCACTGCGAACACGTCGCAGAGGAACGTCGCGGCGTGCGTCTTGCCGGCGCTTTTCTGGCTGGCAAAGATTGCGACGAGCGGTGTCTTGATCGGCTGGTCGGTACGGGGTCTCTTGGTCATGTCCTGCTCCTGAAGGCTGCTCGGTTCGAGCGATGGGAGCAGGTTAGCGATCTTCAGGAGGCGGTTATTTCATCTGCAAAGATTTTTGGTACGATGCGATGAGATCGAAATTCTCAGTTAATGAATAGTTCGTTCGGCAGTCGAACCCATCCAAAATTAGGGGTGAGGATCGTCGCTGGCATTTTGCTTTGCGAGCGGACTGATTTCGCGGCAGGCCCGCAGATTGAACCAGAATGAAAGGCTTCGTCATAACGACGAAGCCCCCATTCCATTGACACCTGATGCATCGTCAAGCGGGATCGAACACCATGACGACGAGCATGACGATGTATTGCGCCGCTGTAATGCGAGGCCAGAGTGCAAGGAGATCGTTCTCGGTGAGGTGATCGAGTCCGTTGCCGTAGGGCAGAACGCCAAAGGTTTTCATGCAGGCCATTTGAGCGAAGAAGCGTCTGTCTGAAACTTCGTCGTTTGTTTCCCCAATGGGCTTGCCCGCAGAGGGAGCCTCGCTGTCCAACGGTCGCAAGCCGTACAGTGTTGCAAGATCGCGCCTGAGATCGTTACCGACTTGCTTGCAGTTCTCACGAATAATTTCGATGGTCATGATGTTTACGCTCTTCAGAACTTCCGGCACCAAAATTGGCCGCCGGGGCTGATTGGTCAGCACCGATGTTCTGCACCGGATCGGCCGGTCGCTTTTTTGATATGCAAAATTTTTTGGCGATCAACGAAGGTGCCTTCGATCATAGTGAAAGTTCTCTTAAACGGCGTCGTTGCCAGGTTGCACCAAGATCGGCCATCGTCTCGCGATCTGGCACCCTTGTCATTTTCTCATTGATCACGTCGAGTGTGGTCCGCTTCAGCGACGAACGGGAAAGCTGTTTAATGAGATAAGCCTCCGATGCCGCTTCGCTGATGTCGGACGAACGTTGAGCAAGCGGCAGATCCGCTCTTGCCTTTGCCTCAAGCGCCGCGGCATCGAGAAACAGCCTCGTTTCGGCGCGCGACCGGCTCGACGCCACATAAGCGGCATGACGATCCATGCCAGGGGACACAAGAACAAAGGCCTTGTCCGTCGTCAGACCCTGCGAACCATAAATGGTCGTTGCATATGCGTGACTCAATTTGATCGGTGGTGTCGCCGCTGCGCCCAAATCGACGGTCACCCGCTCTTTCCCGATTTTGAGGTTGAGCGTCGTCTTGCCGTTCGTATGACCGCGCAATGACGAGATGGTCGCTTCGGTGCCATTGATGACCTCGCGGCCATCGATCGTCATGCGCTCCAAAAACCGCACGCGATCACCGACCGCAACAGGCAATCTCTGCCGGTGGCCACGACGGTCGAGCACGTCGATGATCGTATCGTTGCCCTTTAACTGACCTGCCTGCCGTAGACGCGCCCTGACCTCTGCCGAGATCGCCCTGACCTCGGCATTGGTTTGAGCAATGATGAGGCTGTTGGCGCTCGGCTCTGCCTTTTGCGCGTCCTGCCAGGCATCGACCAGGGTTGAGATCGTCTGCTTCGCGCCTTGGCAGGCGCTGACCAAGTCTCGCTCCTTGAATGCTTTGAAGGCAGCTTCAGCTTCACCATGGCCAAAAGCCGTCACCGCATCGCGATGCCATGCGTTTTGCTGACGACGAATTGTGTCGACGGAAACGACCGGTAGCGCTTCTGTTACGAGCCTCAAGCCCGATCCTGCTCCAACGCTTTGCAGCTGGTTGCGGTCGCCAACGAGGATGAGCTTGGGGGAAGCGTTAAGATCGTCGCTGGCGGCCGCGAAAGCGTTCAAAATGACATGCATCTGACGGCTCGACAGCAAGCCCGCCTCATCGACGATGAGCACGGTCTTGCCATCGATAAAGGGAGAGCCGGCTGCCAACCGCGCCAACCACGAATTCGTCGCTCTTGACTCGATGCCGAGATCGTCAGCCAGCACGGTGGCAATCTTCCAGGCTGTCGCCGATCCGATCACGCGATACCCGGCCGCTTCCCAAATTCGTTTAATCGGTTCGAGGACGGTGGTCTTGCCGGACCCTGGCGCGCCCTCGATGACCGTGATCGGCGCGCCGGACGTGGCGGTCGCGACGGCATCCATCTGTTCGGCGCTGAGCACGACGCGCGAGATATGATGAGCGATGTCGTCCGTGGCGGGCTTTCCCTTCCGCTGGACGAGCGTCTTCGTGAGATTGACGATGTTTTGCTCGATCTGAAGAATTTCAGGCGTGCTGAAGATCGGATACCCGAAGCCATCGCTAGCGATGGTGACGACCTCGCCGCGCGCCATCAAGCTTTCGATCTCGTTATCGATCGTCGTTGTTGAGCGGTCCGTTCCAGCCTTCGCCGCAGCAAGGGCGGCATAGAGCTGCCGAAACTCGAAGGTGCTCTCGTGTTCGGTGAGGTCACGGCAGACCGTGAGGGCAGCTGCCACGGGGTCTTGTTCGCGCTCGCGGTCGTCATGAAGCGATTGTGCGCATCGATCCGCTGACAAATCGAAGTTGGGCAGCTCGAAGCCGAGATTGGTCGCGCGCTGGCGCCACATTTCAAACCGGTCGATTTCGTTGGGAAGCTTTTTGACGCTGCGCGATGCCTTGGCGATATCGGCTGCAAGAGCCGGCGCATCGCCGCTCGCAAGACCAAGCTCCGACAGTTCGTCGGCGATCGTTTGGCGACGTGCTGAGAAGTAAGTTTTTAGTTTCGAATTGACGCCGGAAACCTCGAAGATGCCGTTTTTGCCGACGCTTTCGATATTGAAGCCGAGCTGCCGAAGGCCACGCGAGAGTTCGGCGTGGTAGACAGCGCCGGCCGCCATCTTCCATTGAAAGAGCGCTTTGCCATCAAGCGCTCCGACAAGTCCGTCACGGCGAAGCCCAAGATTTAGAATAACGGCATGTGTATGGAGGTTGGGATCGGCGAAGAAATGACCGTCCTGATGAAGGGCAGGTCGCGCCTCTCCATGCTGAAAGGTCGCGGCCGTCAGTTTCACGCTCTCCCGATTGACACCATTCTTTCCAGTTCGGCAGAAGGCGGCATGCGCCTCGACGACGTCGAGCGCGTGTTGGACTGCTCGCGCCTGCGCGGCTTCGATCTGATGGCGAAGCTCGTCGCTGCCGAGGCCCCAGAGGATCGAAATGGATTTCGGGGCCGAGAAGGTGAGGTCGTAGCCGCCGACCCGTTCCGTCCGCTCACGCTGATTGCTGAGGAGCGAGCGGCCGTTCGCGCCGAGCGCCCCATGCAGACGCTCGAAATCGGCCCGTTCGATCGCCGAGCCCAAAAAGGCATCGATCGGAACACCAAGCTTCGACCATACACCTTGGTTCTCGATGCCGGCGGTATAGTAGTCGGTGAGACTGAGATAATATCGCGCGGTGGTGCCCGCGGCGATGGTTGCGACCATGGCTGCCTCCAGGAAAGAGGCAGATCAATAGGCACTTATGCGAGGCGGTTATTTCGACCGCAAAGCAATCCGCGGCCATGGTTAACGGCGAAAGCGGGCCGTTACCAGGACGTTAACGATGCCGAACGTTCGTCTTGCAATTCAAATAAGCGGGCTCTGGCATTTGAGATGATGCGGCCTTCTGACGAACGGAGGCATGACGCAATGACCAACGCGCAAAGACACCTCAATGATTTGAAAGCGAACAAAGACTCGATCCAAGACTTTGTTTTCGATTGTTTCTTTGCAGCATTCTTCAATCCAACCAAAGAAGGCGTGAACCTTGTTCTCGATGCTTATGAGGAAACAGAATTTACGACTGCTGTCGAAATTCGTGTGCAGTATCGAGAAGATCTCTATATCATTTACGATCTATTAAGAAAAGGACTTAGGGTAACGACAGAGTCAATTGATGAGAACGCCTTAAAATTTAGAGGCCATATTGCCGATATTCTTTCTTTCGAGATCAGCCATCACCAGTATGATGCGATCTTGGTGAATTTTCGTCGGCGTGGAAAAAGAGTGCAACGGGAAAGCATGAGCTCCTTGCAGCGAGTGTTAACAGAACCCGATTTAGTGCGTTAAAACAATGCCGGTGCTCAGTTTCCATCGTAAGATTTGAGCGTGAAAGAGGGTCGGGCGTCGATCGATCGGCAGCTTGATCGTTTGTGATCTAGACGTCTCGCGTGTCACTTCGACCAATCGTCGAAATGGACCATTAAGAGAACATTAACCGTCACAAACGCTTGCGTTGCAGATGAAATAAGCAGGTTCGCCAGCTCGGCATGATCGGTCTCTCAACACGGGAGACCAATCCATGAAAATCCGATCACAACAGCATGTGAGTGAAAGCGCTGCGGACACCGAGCGCAGCGATACGCAACAGGACGTGGGGCACGCGGACGATCGTTTGGCCGCTGCCCGACAAACATCGTCTGAACCCGACAGAACAGTCGGCCTCGCCAAAGAAACAGTTTCGGCAAAAGCGCCTGACGTTCAAGACAACTGGCAAGACTTGGTCGCAATCGCGCCCCGCGAGATCGACGTCCTCGAGACCTATCTCAAGAAGGTGCTCGATGCCGTTCTTGGAACGCGGGGCGGGGAAATAGCCCTTCGCTGTCGCGGGCCGCCTCGCTGCGCCCCGTACCGATCGCACATCATCCATCATCGATTAGGAACACGTCATGAAGAACCGGACGAAGTACAACGCATTGCGTCATCTCAACGAAACGATCAGTGACGCTATCGTTTTGGCGAAGGATGTTGCCGACAAGGCAGCCGAGAGCGACATCAACCAGGGAACGCTCCTCGACGTGAAGAGCGTCGGCGGGACGACCTGCCTCGTCGAGGTCATCGTCGGAGGACGCGACATCCTTAGTCGCGCTCGCGCCGCATTGGAGAATGGAGAGATCGGTTTCGACAGAACCGAGGCAAATCCTCAGAATGCGAACTTTGCATTGCGCGGGTTCGTGTTCGGGTACTGCTGCATCTACATTTCCGCCAACCCGCACTATCCGTTGCTGACCGTGCAGTTCTGCTAGTCGGACCTGGCAGTTCGCTACTGCATCAATTGCGGAAAGGGGCTCCGGCGTTCGCCGGAGCCCTTTTTGTCATTCGCCCTGGCGGCGGGACCAGAGGAGCGCGTAGGCGCCGGGCTCGTTCTCGACCTCGACCAGTGAGGCGTAGATAGGAGCGGCGAGGCTCGGATCGTCGATCTTGCAGGAGAGGTACTCGCGATTGTTCGTCTGCGAGGTTTTCCTCCAGGCTGCTCCGAACTCGACGGCGCCGGCAAGGATGCGGAAGGCCGGAGCCTTGTCGTTGTCACCCGCGGAAACCGCGACGAACTTGGCTTTTGCGTTGAGGGTGAGGGTGCTGATGAGTCCGGTAAAGCCGTCATTGGTCTTCTTGAAGGTGCCGATGGTCGCCATGATGATGTTCCTTTAAAAGGTTTGGTCGGACCGCCCGATGCGGCCTCGATGGCGGATATGACGACGGCGGCATGTGACGCGCGCACCCGACGGGTCGCAACGGAAGTGGAGAACGGCAAGACCAGAAGTATTTTGTCCCGCGAGGAGCCGCGGCAGCGGCGGGGAAAATACGAAAGGGCGCGCCGTTGCGGGCGGGACAGCCAGCCGGCGATAACCGCCATGACAACGAGGACGTATCGAGCGGTTTGGCTCCAACTTTGAGGACGCATCCGGCGATCGTTCGCAACGGGGAAGAAGACGCGGCGGCGCTGCCTCGTCACGAACACTCATACGCAATGCCAGGGTCAGCCCGCTACTTCCGGCTGGGGGCACAACGGCGGGACAGAGCTTGCATTCTCCCTACCGGCGCCGCGAGATCGGAGGCATGGAAGATGGGGCGGGATCAATCCGAATCGGCATCTTGCAAGACTCGACAATCTTGCCGCCAGCTTTCTGCTCTTGTGGTCGTCAATCGAGACCGAATCGCATGTCCGCTTGCTCTCTGTCCATTAGGTTGCAGCATGGCAAAAACAGCGTGGCAATGCCTGTTCCCCGTCGTGATGGAAAGGGATGCGCCGACCAGCCTATCCTCATGCGGCCGGCCAGTTAGTCCTTGCTACAATCTGCAGGAATGATTCAAGCGTCACCGCATCCCTTACTCGGCAGACCGTAGGGCAAATGACTTCCAGTTAGCATGGTCCGACCATCGAACGTCGATCACGGCCGGTCGCCGGCAATGAACGCGGCTTTTCCGGAAGCCCGATCGACGCGCCAGATTGCATGTCCCGTTGGGCAGCAACGCGGATCGTTTTGTCGGAGCGTCGCCGTTTCGACGGTCAAATTGTCATCTGCGAATGATGCACCTGTGATGGTGCCGATGACACCTGTCACCCTGCGCCCTGCTGCATAGTGACCCTGCCCGTCATCGTCGAAGATCGTCACATCCTGCTGAAAGGCGCTGCCAGAGGTCGGCGTATAGACCATTGTCGCCAGGGCAAAGGGCCGTGGACCGGCAAAATGAAACAGCGAGACGCGGGTCGGAAGGCTTGCGAGGCTGCATCGCGCCGGACGGCCGCGCTGCTCACACTCGACGCTTCTATGTTTTGCATAATCGTGGACGGCCGATGCGGCGGGTCCATGGACGGACGTCCAGACCTCGCGAGGCGTCTCTTGCGCGTGAGCCGAGCGCGCGGCGAGTAGCGGCAGCGTAAACTGTGCGACCATGATTACCAACACCATCGATGGCTGCCGCCACCATCCTCGGCGGCCGCCTGGATCGCCACCTTGACCGGTATAGTGGCGATGCCGGATCATCCGCGCAACTCCGGATGGCCGAACCAGTCACGATGCGAGAGATCGTGAAAGCCCAGTTTGCGAACGTTCGGAACGTGCAGCTCGATGATGTCGTCGACGAGCCAGGCCTCGCCCTGCCGCTTCAGGGGAAAGCGAAATTGCCGGGAGATTTTGATCGGCTGGTCGTCATCAACCAATCCGATCTCAGCCTCGACGGTCGCTTCGTTCGCAGCCTCTTTCGTGAGCACGACGCTCTTGAACGCCATATGCTCGACGCCCTGAGAGCCGGTGATGAATTCCCCGTCCCAGAGATTGATGCGGCGCTGCATGGCGACCCGCCAGCCGCGATTGATCAAGCGTCGAAAGTCATCGGTGTAGAAGCCTCTGGCGGCATGCTCCGGCATGATCTCGGTCTCGACGCCGTTGGTTGCGACCATGCGCTCCAGCAAGTGACGAACGGCCTGGGCTGGACCAGTCCCCTCACCGGCACGTGCGTCAGCCATCAGCGCGAGAGCGATGAGGAAGCCACCGGCGATCGCTCTGGCAAGCGTTCGCGCGATCGTTTTTGATGATGGTGACGACGAAGGGGTCATGGTCGTCTCTGTGTTGCGGTCGCAAGGGCTATGGAGAAAGCTGAAACCGCCTTCGCTCGAGATGCAACCTTGCAACTGCGAGGCTCGCGATCGTCGATGACTATGGGAAGCGGCGGCCATTGACTGGACAGTCGAAAGCCTGTCGCAGATTCAGCCGAAAATCACGTAGGGACGGTTTCAGCCGACACGGTCATGACGGAAGCTTTATTTGGCTCATCAGCCCGGAAATCGGTGATGAGGCGTTCTGCCGTTGCGTCCATCCTCGCCTTCAGGTTGGTGACCTGCGATGTGGCAGCGCCACCAATAAAGCAGCCAAGAATGAACGGGGTCGACACAAGAAGCGCTACCATCACCTGACCGCTGACGAACGCGCCGATCACTGCAAAGATAAAAGGCAACAAGCCGATATAGATTAAAACAGTCCCGAAAAATTTAGCCGTGCCGTAGCCCGGCATCATATGCGCTCGTAGAGCACCGTCGGTCATGACTTTCTCATCGACGCGGTTCCACCACCAAAGCTTTCCTTCCGTCTTGTTGCGGTAGGCGACAGCGCCAAGATCGAATTTGGCTCCGACATCGGCGAACAGCACCTCAACTTCGTCACCAATGACCGCATTGACGTGACCGGGCAGAACGATGGTGTCGCGCGTGCCGTCGTTCCATCGCAGGCGCACGTCTTTCCAATGGGTGGTCGAGGATTTGATGGTGACCTCGTTCACGTGGCCGGTGCCGTTATGAACACGCCCGCCGCCCCCTCCGCCCCACACCGCCGTCTCCGAACGGTTCTGAACATCTTCGATACGGCCTCCGAGAAGCGTATAGCGCACGCCCTCGACAACCAGTTCCTGTTTCGTCTTGCTCATGATCGACCTCCGCATCTGATGAGCGGAGACCAGGTCCCGCCCGGTTTGAACTGAATGACAAGCCTGCCCGCGCTTTCGGTCGCGATGACCCGCATGCGCTTGTCGCCGCTGCCCTCGTCGCATCGCCCTGCCCAGCTCACTGCCGAACCATGCCGCTCGACGCTCGAAAACGAGCAGCTCATCTCATCGGAGGTCAGCGAGAGAGGACCGACCTCGACGACACCGCCCGCCGGCAAGCGACAGGCCGCCTGATCAGCAGCCCAACGGCCAACAATCGTGTGTGGTGCGGCATGGGCTGGCAGCGACGTGACTATGCTCAGCCCGAAAAATGCCAAGACAACGCCTGCAACTAATTGATCTCGCCCTCGCATGCCGCACTGCTCCACTCGTCGTTCTTTATGCTCGGACCCAAAGGACCGCCGCCCAGCGCTTGATCGAAAAATCCGCCGTCGGAACTTCCATCACGTGCCCGTGCGATTGATCAGCTGCATTTACGAATAAAGCTCGATCGTTAAGAAAATCCCTACTTTAGTTTGTGGATCGATAGTCGAGGTGCGCGTTCACTCGTAAGGTGAACAAATCACTCACGGACCATGCTTTGCGACTTCTGCTCGCTCGTAATCTTCGAGCTGAGCGGGCCCGGCGTCATATTGCACAGGAAGCTTTTGCGCTTCAGATTGGACTGTCCCGAACTTATATGTCGGCGATCGAGACCGCTAAAAAGTCAGTGACGCTAGACACATTGCAGCGCCTCGCCGATGGGCTCGACCTGCCGCCCTGGCGGCTGCTGTTCGATGAGGGAGTTGTTGGCGAGGAAAATTGAGCTTGAAACCCCGTTTCGCGAACTAGAAGAAAGCCACAACAATTTTAGGGCTGGCTAACGACTGCTTAGCGCCCTCATCTCGGGCGTTCACGAGTTGGGTTGTCCTTCCCAAAAGCTGCCATCTGTCCCGGTTCGAGGGCTTGAGTTTTGTAACAGCAAGACCTTGCCAACCTGATCTATCGCTCGGCAATGGGCCTTAAGAAACAGATCGACGCCTTCCGCTACGCGCTTCTCGATATCGGAAGCGTCCGCCTCCAGGTCGAGGCCGAGCGCCAC
>JAIEPP010000133.1 GCA_019748335.1 Xanthobacteraceae bacterium | reverse complement strand
TTGAATCAACATTTTGATAAGACCAAGAAACCACTCAAGAAAGGCAGCTTCATATGGCGGCTGCCGGGCCCACCAATGAAATCAATGGTTTATTAGCTACCGTTTCGCCGAAGTGGGATGACCGCACCAGAAACCGCACCAGATACGTGCGCCTTTCGTTCGCCGACCGGTTCGCGCATGGCGATCTTCTCTACTGCATCCGACAAATAATCGGGGTGATGATGTCCGTAAGTGTTGAGCAAGACCTCAAGCGACATTCCGAGATAGCCGGCCGCCTGCCATGGATCTGAGCCCCTCTGCATCAGCCAAGTTGCCGCCGTGTGTCGTAACGTGTGAGGGGATATTCCTGGACCAAGCCCTGCGAGCCTGACGGCACTCTTGAAAGCAGTTTTAACTGAAGTCACCGGCTTACCGTTGAACTCGACAAAATGTTTCGCCTCTGGGTCAATCCGGTTCCAGCGCCGGAGGTGTGCAAGCAAGCGCAAAGGGATCGGAACCGTTGGTTGCCGCTTGTTAGTTTTCGCGCTGCCCTGCTTTCGCCGATAATACCGTCCGCGCTCCAGGTCGACGTAAGACCGACCGAGCGCCGGAATAGGAGATGCGGCTGCGATAGCTCCCGCGCGCGTTCCGCTGTAGATTCCTAACAAAATAAAGCGGGCAAGATGTCGGAGCGGACGCTTGCTTGTCGGTGCCTTCTCGTTCTCCATCGGTCTGCGCGACTTCTTTTGCATTTCGCGATACCGCCAACAGATCCAGATCAGTTTGGCCGCATCGCTGCGCGTCAGCCATTTGTCGCGCGGCTCACCTTTTTCCGGCAGCGATACCTTAACAATCTCCCGATGATATCCTTCGGCCGCGTGATGACCGATTGCAGCTCGGAGGTCCTCAAGATCTCTACGAGCCCCACCCTTCTTGCGGCGTTTCTTGGCATAGCAGCGACATGCTTCGCCGTTTACATCGCCGAGCATTTTCACGCCCCACCAATCATTCAATCGCTCGATCCGCCTCTTGAATTTGCGAATGCCGGGAACGACATCGTCGCTTTCGCTATCAACATTGAAGCGACTGCGTAATTTGTCGAGCTGCGCGTCAAGGTAGATCGAAAGAACGTCTGCGACTGGAATATCGTCAATGTGGCGTATTCGCCGCTTGGGAGTGTATTTAGTCGCGATGTAGTCTCTTAGCTTCTCTTCCGCGGCTGCAATCTCATCTGCAACGCAGCCTGTGCTGACGTCCCGACCGTTGTCTCGGATGATCCAGGTTGCGCGGTGAGTAATGTGCCCGCTCTCGTCTCGTCGCGCGGCTTTGAGCTGAAGTCTGGTGCCCTTGCTTCGTCGCGGCATAGCTCTCGCATCCGTTCGATATGGGCCAACGTCGTGAATTCTTTGCCCGCAATTTTCTCGATGATTAATCGGCTACGATCGCGCTCACGTCGCAGACCCGCGACCGTCATTCCGCCCATAGGAAATGCGATCTTCACGGCATCAGCAAGGCGAAGCGGGGTATTTGGCTTAATTTCAGGTTGCGATTGACTAACCATCGACGGTTCACTGCACATTAGCGGCAGAAGTTTACTCGCGCGGTATGGCCAGCTTTGCAAAGACCTGTCTTGAAATAAACCCCTGTGCGCCGCCGGTCGAACAGATGAGAGCGCCCTCGCGAAATCGAGTAGAAGATCGTAGCGGGGAAGTGATCACAATAGCCATCACCCCGCTCTCGTCGGTAGCCAATGGGGAGGAAATTCCGGTAAGGTCCATCGGTGGTCACGCGTGGCAGCGGTGATCCGCTCAGCGCGAAATCCAAGACTTGTAGAGTCAAGTTTCGGCGGTATGGTGAAAAGTGGTTGCGAGAGACCGCTACGGCCTTAAACCCCGACAAGAGCCGCTGATCTTTCCTATTGATTGCATTGGAGAATAGACTCGGCTTCACGAGCCTGACAGATGCGCGCTCAGTAACCGCGACATCCGGGTTTTTACACAGTCTGGACCCGACTCGGACCTCGGCCTCGACCAGCACCGAAGCCGACTGCGAGCCCGCCCGGTCGCGCTCCTGCCTCAAGCCGTGCTATGCCTAGCAACCAAGCAGGAGGAACCTGATGCCTGTTGTCCATCATGCGAATGTGCCAGTTGAACTTTTCCGAGGTGGAGCGACCTATCACACCGTGATTGGCGATCCAGAAGGCTCAACGGCAATAAGGCTCGGCATTCAAACTTCTCCACCGGGATATAAAACCCCGCTGCACTTGCACCCCTATCTGGAGTCCGTCACGGTGCTTGAGGGAGTCGGAGAGGCGTGGATCGACGGGAATGAGCACCAGATTGCGCTCGCCCCGGGGCTAACCCTCGCTTTCCCTCCAAACGTCCGGCATCAATTCAGGGCGTTGGGAAGCGAGCCTTTGATAACCCTTGGCGTCCATGCGTCGCCGCACAGGATCGTTTTCGTCGATGAGAGTGGGCACGGTGGCCTGCGTGAATAGGGAGATGTGGAGCTAATGCTCCGAGGCCCTAAAGGCGAGAAGCGCCACGCCGACGTGATCGGTGCCGCCGTCAATGGTGCGATGTCCGGGTTGGGTCTGCTTTTGCTGGCATGGTGGAAGTCGCATTTCAGGGCCGTCAGGACAACTTTTGACCCAACTGAGATGAGGTGGATGGCTCCCGCTCACGGCATCTGGGTGCCAAAGTGTGAAGGCCATCAGGCGTTCACGAGCAAAATGGGAGCCATCCGCCATGCAGATTACCACGATCGGCCTCGACTTGGCCAAGAACGTTTTTCAGGTCCACGGCATTGATGCGACCGGCCAGGTTGCGGTCCGCAAGTCGCTTCGGCGGGCGCAGATGCTGCCCTTTTTTACCAAATTACCTCCTTGCCTGGTCGGCATCGAGGCTTGCGGCACTTCGCATCACTGGGCGCGCGAGCTGATCAAGCTCGGCCATGAAGTACGGCTGATGCCGCCTGCTTACGTCAAACCGTACGTGAAGCGCGGAAAGACCGATGCTGCCGATGCGGAAGCGGTTTGCGAGGCAGTGACACGGCCTACGATGCGGTTCGTGCCGGTCAAGTCGCCGGAGCAGCAGGCGGCGCTGTCGATGCACCGGGCGCGCGATCTGCTAGTCCAGCAGCGTACGCAGCTGATCAACATGACCCGCGGTCTGCTGGCCGAATTTGGCATATCCCCAAGGGGCTTGAACGGGCGCTGCTGATGGCACGGCAGATCGTCGATGGCAAAGCTCCTGAGGTGCCGATAGAAGCTGCCAAGATTGTCACGACGCTGGCACAACAGGCGCTCGACATCCACGTCCGGCTCCGCGAGATCGATCGCGATCTGGCCGTTTGTTTACGTGGCAATGATGTTGCACGTCGTCTTATGGCTATCCCCGGCATCGGGCCGGTCGGCGCGACGGCACTTGCCGCATCGGTCACCGATCCGCATCATTTCCGTTCGGGGCGGCAATTCGCCGCCTGGTTGGGACTGACCCCACTTCAGAAGTCGAGCGGTGGCAAAGAGCGGCTTGGTCATATCAGCAAAATGGGCGACAAATACCTGCGCAAGCTGCTCATTGTCGGCATGACGTCACTTGTGCGCCGCGCAAAATACAATCCCGATAAGGTCGATCCACGCCTGGCGGATCTGCTGGCGCGAAAGCCGACAAGGGTAGCCACCGTCGCGATGGCGAACAAGACCGCGCGGGTCGTCTGGGCTATCATGGCACGTGGAGAAACCTATCGTACCGGCCACCAGCCGGCACTGGCAGCATAAACGATACAGGATTTAGCTGAAGAGGAGATCAGCTTCACGAGGTTGCGAGCGCTATGCGATGTGATGGCAAACCGGTCAGACCGGGAACAGGGATAACCCGACCAATGTCTAAGGCGTCATAGCCTGAAACTGAGAATGGGACCATGTTCGCGGACTCCATCAGGGCCAGCAGTCTCAACCGACTGCATAAACAGGCCGGACAGAAGACTGCACCCGACCAACGCCACTGCGTCAATTTTGCCCTTGCAACGCGGGAGCCATCCACAGAAGACATTAGGAATCCGGCCCTATCGTGCAACAGCTCGAGGGATAGCTGTCGTGATTTATTACCAGCCAATCGTACCATTGGGAGTGAGAATATGGTGAGGAAGTTCTTTATTGTGGGCACCGTTGCGCTCGCGTCCACGCAAGCAGCGATTTGTCAGCAGCAATACGGCACCGCTGTTGAGGCGCGGGCCATGTTGGAAAGGGTTATCGCTGGCATCAAGGCAGACCCTGCCGGGACAATCGCCCAAATCAATAAAAGCGACCCGAAATTCTCCGACAAGGATTTGTACCCCACCTGTGCTGGTCCGGATGGAAAAATGGTTGCAAACCCAAATCCGGCGCGTCTTGGCATTGTTCAAAAAGATAGCAAGGACGCTTCAGGAAAGCCCTACGGTGAAGAATTGGCCAAGGCCCAAGAAGGAGTTCTCTCTGAGGTCAGCTATCTGTCGCCGCGTCCGGGAGCGGATAAAACACCCGTCCAGAAAATCGCATTTGTTACGAAAGTCTCGGGATACATTTGCCTAGTTGGCTATGCCCCCTGATTGCCTTCAAATAGAATATCAAGGTCGTGCGCTACGCGACGGTCCTTTCTTTGCTAAAACTTCGATTGATTTCTGCTTCTGGTCACGAACCGGACCTGCCGGGCAGGTCTGCCATGTCCGTTTCGCGGAGTAGACTGTCAGTGGCTGGCAGAGGCTCAAACGGCGCGGTTGACTTGGCTCAGACAATGGGAACGTCAGGCGGAATGCCGAGGGGATCGCGAGAGCTGGGTCAGCGCTCAAGACAGACGAATGTTCGCGATAAACTTTGCAAACTCGGCAATCGAATAATTTTTGACGCCGTCATTGATCGATACGTCAGAGAGGCCATCGGCGACCTGCCATTCGATTGCCTTTGCGAAAGCTTGCTTCGCGGTTTCGGCGGTTGCCGTCAAGGCGTGATCGTCGGCATAAGCTTTTACAAAGAATGACACGGGCGTTGCTCAACCGACGAGTCGAAGCGGCGGCGCTTCGTTGGCTTCGATCCGCTGCGAAATATCGAGACTCGCCATTAGTAAAATGGCGCTTACATCGTTCTGGCCCAGTTCAACCGCTAGGCGATATGCGGTATCGATAGCGTCGAGAAGCTGTGTCAGGTCGTTGTGCATCGGGGCACTCACCGGGTTTGGACGATCAATAAAACGCTACGCGCGTTGGGACGCTCGATCAGACAATGCGAATCTCTAACGACTGGTAAACAGATCGTTTCAGCGATGGCCAGATCACGCAAGCAATGAGCTTATTCCCTCTCGCAATGCTAGAAATTGCTATCTTCACGGTCTGTTCTCGAAAAGCGCCGCTCCAATTCACGATAAGGGGAACCGGCTATATCGCCCATTTAAAAAGCGTCCGCCATTCCCTATGCTTTGCGGCACTCGAGCATCGTGCGAGGTCTCCGAAAGGGCTTACCCGTGCGGCCTGGCGCCACGCTCTCCATCGGCGAAGAATGCTCACTCAATTATGGAGTGACGTTATTCCCATTCGCATGCGTCAGACTCGCACGTCTTGCGCCGCGTGGAAATCCCAGATGGAATTCAAATGTCAGACTGGAAATACTAGGACCCGCGCGGCAGCTTTGTTCGCGATACGAAGAGATTAGAACGATGCGGTACCAAGCGTTATGTTGCACCTAATCGTCCCGGTGCTCGAAGAAATGTAAACTTTGTTGACCTGATCTTGAATATCTACGACGTACGCTTCAGAGTTACTAATAGCGACTCTCAATTTCTTCGCTCTCCAAGCCACTTCGACGTCGAACTTCTCGTTGACTCTCACCGTTTGTTTGAAGCGATGGGACTCAAGTTCGGCTTTCTCATCAACATCCCAATAGATGACTTCGGTTCGCAAAACTGCTTCACCGTCATTGGCTTTCACACCCAGACCGTAACCGAGCCGTTTTTGTTGGGTCGGATGGAAGACCTTGAAGCTGAAACGGGGTCCATCTTTGTGCTTTCCGAGACGCTTGATCACGCATGTCGCCCTGAGCGCCGAAATAGACCCGATATCCTCCTTGATCCATTCCGATTGATTACCATCGGGCGTATCGAGTTCGATGGTGGTCTTTTGCCCAGCCACAGGCGAAAAATTCGGAAGGTATTGGGCGTCAGTTGTCGATATGCATGCTAGACTCAACGCCAGTATGGTGAACAGTCGAAATGAACTTTTCATCCTATTGCCCCTTTGATAACTCTTTTAGCACGGCGGCCCGGGCGATGCCCCTTCCTTCGCACTTTTCGGATCAATAGTCTCGGTCGCCAAAAGGTGGCTATCGGGATAATAACGGACGAAGGTCCGTCGGGTGAGCTGCTGCCGGTTTTATGGACACCGAGATTGGTTGCTTCATACAGCCGGAGGTGGGTGATGGAGAGACGAAGATTCAGCCGTTCAAGGTCGAGGCGGTCAAGCTTGTCAGGGAGCGCGGGGTATCGGCAGCACGGCTGGCCGAGACGTGGGCGTTCATGAGAACGTGCTGCGCAAATGAGTGAAGGAGTTCGGCTCTGACCCGGTGCAAGCCTTCCCCGGCCAAGGTCAGATGAAGCCCGAGCAATCGGAGATCGAGCGGCTGCGGCGCGCACGTCAAAAGGCTAAATGCTGAGCGGGATATCTTAAAAAAGGCCGCGGCCTTCTTCGCGAGGGAAGCGTCATGAAGTTCGTCTACATTGCGAAGCGCAGGACCATCTGGCCGGTGGCATGGCTATGCGAAGCAATGGGCGTAACCCGGTCGGGCTTCCAAGCCTGGCCGAATCGATCTCCCAGCGCCAGATCCTGAAGCGGCGACACAGTAGGCCAGCAGGTGAAGGCAAGCTTCCTTGCCAGCGACCGGACCTACGGCGCACGGCGTGTCTGGAGAGACCTGCTGGCAGACGGTGTCGCATTCGGTCTGCACCGGATCGAGCGGCTGATGCTCCTGCAGGCCTTGCGGGCGGGGCCGGGGCGCCGGCGCCTGCCGAAGGACGAAGGCGGTCGTCAGGTAGCGACCATGCCTGCGAACCTTCTGGACCGTCAGTTCGAGGCCGAACGGCCGAACCAGAAGTGGATCGCCGACTTCACCTACATCTGGACCGCCGAGGGCTGGCTCTACGTGACGGCCGTGATCGACCTGTTCTCGCGACGGGTGGTCGGCTGGTCGATGAGTGCAAGCATGACAGCCCAGTTGGTTGCGGACGCCCTTCTGATGGCGGTCTGGCGGCGCGGCAAGCCGCAACAGAATGCCCTCGTAGAAAGCTTCAATGGACGACTGCGCGACGAGTCGTTGAACGAGGCGTCATTCCTGTCGCTCGATAATGCCCGAGAATTGCTTGCGGAATGGCAGGATGGCTACAACACCGTTCACCCGCGCAGCGGGATCAGTAACCAACCGCCCTGCACCTATGCCAGGCTAACAGCGTCCGCAATGCAACAGGACGGGACGCTGCGCTGTGTCGAGAGCTCCGCGCCCCGTCCTGTTGCATCACCGAGCCGCACAGGCTCAAATGAGAAACGGATTCAGCCTATCGCTGGATGAACTTTGGGGCTCCGGTCAAATGCGATCGAAGGAACACAATCAATCAGCGAACCGGCTTCCGTTCCAACGAAGAATTCTAGTCTGGCCATTCGGGCCACCTGAGATTTCAACCAGAGCCGCATTCTGATCGCGCACCAACGGATATCATGGGCTTGTATGGTCAGCACTCGACGATATCGCCCATTGGTCGCGACATAGACCTCATGCTAGCAACCATCGACATTGCTCGTGTTTACCGACATTGTCATGCTAGGCACGGTAGATGAATGGAAACTAGCCCGTCTTATTCGTGAGACCGCAGTTTTTTTGTTCCGTTTGAAGCGTCCGCACGTTTCCTTGGACGAGGCGCACAGGATTGCCTTCGGCTTTTCACCGCCTGACGACCCGTACTTTTAACGCGCTTGACGGATGGGTTGGGCGAACGGGGGCGCAGGCCCCGCCGGTCAAGGACCGAGCGGCAACAGCGCGCCTGGCAAGCAGCGGATCAGGTCGGCTTTGGGACACGCCGCAGCCAACGCAAGGCGAATGCGGCTCGTGGTCTCGACGACACGGGCAGCTATTTTCAAGAGACGAAGACGCAGCGTTGCGAACTCGGCAGTGGCCAATTCGCGGACTTTGGGAATGGCGTCACGCACGGTCAGCATCAACCAATAAGCGGCGGCGTGGAGAACGAGGCGGACTTGATTGGCGAGCGCCGAACGGCAGCTGGTGCGATCGGAGGCGAGCTGTGTCTTATGCACCTTGATCAGATTCTCGGCTCGGCCGCGCGCGTCAATACAGGCTGTCGTAGACCCATTCGGCCGAACCGACATCGAGGCTGGTGACGACGAAGCGGATGTCGAGGCCGAGCTTGGTCGCCTCAATACGGGCCACGGTACGCCGTTGGCGCTCCCAGGACTTTGCCTTGTGGCGCGTCGCGGTATATAGTTCGGATTGCGGCGGTTCATGGGTCCGCTACGCAATGCGATGAAGAAGGCCTGGACCTGCTGTACGAAACCCGTAGCGGCGCAGGCAATCTTGCCTGACGCATCAAGCACTTGATCGGCAGAACGATCGGTCTCGCCGATTGCACCGTTCACAGTCGAGATGCCGACTGACAGAATTTGCGTGCCGGATGCCGCCGGCCGCCCTTCGCTAATCGAACGCGTGCAGTAGAATGGCCACGTGGAGTATATCTCCGACAGTCTACGTATTTAGGCCGCCCAAATCACGCCTCCGCGGGATCCGGAAAGGAGTGCTGTCGCCTGTTCGGCGGTCATTGGTCGCCCTATGAAATAACCTTGCGCCTCGTTGCATTTGGCACGTCTAAGGTATTCCAGTTGCTCCTCGGTTTCCACGCCCTCTGCCACTACGTCGATGCCGAGATCGCGAGCAAGTCCGATGACAGACCTAACAATGGCTTCACAGTCCGAATTCACCAGCATCTCTCGGACGAACGACTGATCAATCTTGATGCGCGCAAAGGGAAGTTTCCTGAGGTAAGTTAGCGATGAGAAACCCGTACCAAAGTCATCAAGCGCTATCGTAACCCCAAGCTCGCTCAACGATCTCACCACCGACTCCGTCGACGCATACTTTGCGATCGATGTGGATTCAGTCATCTCAACCTCTAGCCTGGTTGGAGAAACACTGGCCTTGGTGAGGGCGCTTGTAACATGATGTAAAACACTTACCTGCTGAAATTGAACTGCCGAGAAGTTGACGGCGACTCTGATGTCTTCGGGCCATTGCGAGAGCGTCGTACAGGCGCTACGCAGCACCCACTCGCCGATCGAATGGATGAGCCCGGTTTCCTCAGCAATTCCAATGAATTCGTCAGGCGGCACAAGGCCGCGCACGGGATGACGCCAACGTAGGAGCGCCTCGAATCCCGTTACCCGATTATCGCGGAGGTCGAGAAACGGCTGATAGGCAAGGAACAGCTGGCCTCGCTCGATCGCCTTCTCCAAGTCGCCGTGAAGGGCCTTGCGTTCGCGCGCCAATATGTCGTCCGCCGGCTGAAAAAAGCGCACCGTTCCGGGCCCGGTCTTCTTTGCGCGATAAAGCGCAACGTCCACCCGCTTGAGGAGATCATTCCGCGTATCGCCGTCGCGAGGCGCAAGCACAACTCCGATGCAAGCGGAGCCGGACATGCTCCGGCCCCCGATGAGAAACGGTTCGGCAAAGGTCGCCATGAACCGTTCGGCAGCTTCCAGCGCCTCGACGGGCCGGGTCACGTTCGTCAGAAGGAAGGCAATCTCATCACCGCCGATACGCGCAACGGTGTCGATATCTCTAGCGGCTCGTGTCAGTCTGCTCGCAATTTGAATAAGGAACTCGTCGCCGGCGGGATGCCCCAACTGGTCGTTTACCTCCTTGAAACGATCAATGTCCATTGCCAGAACAGCAAACTGCTCTCCAGAGCGCGAAAGACGCCCGAGCGCACTTTCAATGTCTTCATTGAACGCCACGCGATTGGAAAGCTGAGTCAGCGAATCCTCGCGCACCGCTTTTTCTGTTTCGAAGAGGGCGGTAAGCCGACTTGCGAATTCCGACGAATAAGTAAACACCCCACGCAACAGAACGATTGCATAGACAATCGCTAGAACCGCGACAAGCAGGTATACAAAATCACCGCTTTGGCCGACGCATATAACAGTGCCGAAAACAATGGGGCCGACGACAGCAATCGCTGCTGCGGGAATGGTTGCAAAAGCCATTGCCCCTCCCGCGAGCATTCCCGCGCTCAGGGACGTTATCACCAACTGCTGGCCATTGGTTGCAGTTGCAAAGAAAACCATGGGAACGACGGCCCACATGCTTCCCAAATACGCAGCGTTCCAGACCACACGACGAATCGCCCTCCGGGATACGGTCTGAGGCGTCGCAATACACCCGTAGGCGCGGGCGTTAAAGCCAGCCAACAACGACCCCACAATCATGACGCCGGCCCAAAGCCCAGCCAGCCAGCCTTGCGGAGAGGTCCAAAGCGCGACCCAGAGAACTGCCGCGTTGCAAGCATTTGCCATCATCATGGTTGGCGTGTGCCGCACAACAATGGTTAATTGCTCGGCCCGGATATGCCCCGCAATCGGTTCTTCGCTCAGAAGCCGGCGGCGTAAGGAATTGCGCCCTACTGAAAATCCGGCAAAGTATGAACCCAGTTTTGTGCGCATCCCAAGAACCCTGAATGAATGCCATAGGGTCGCATCGGGGGTTTGACGAACAGTGAAGGTTTTCGGCTCCGGCATCCGATCGGGCCTGTCTCGAACTCACAAAGAGCTCCGAGAACGGAGCTTGGATAATGTCGACTGACAACGCATGCCGCTTTTCGGCAGGATCGCAGGTCGATCGCAGGAACCCGCTATGCACGAAATTGAACAGAAAATGAAAAGCCGCCCTCCTGAGAAAAGAGCGGCTCTTCAAGAGGGGGGCATCGTCCGCTATGGACGACAGCTTATCTCTGCCGACTTTTGCTAAAGATTTGATTACTTGTCGCTAACTACCAGTGAACAAAAGGGGGCAAGAATGACCTAATCA
>JAIEPP010000538.1 GCA_019748335.1 Xanthobacteraceae bacterium | reverse complement strand
GCTCTCCGCACGCGCGGCAGAACCGCCGAGCAGGAGAATGCCCGCCAACACAATCGCAATACGCATGTCCATCCCGCATCGGTCGGCCCCGTGCAGGAGAACGCGTTTGGTTGGTTAGAGTTCCGGTCTTCCGGCGCTTTAAGCCGCGTTTACGGCCGTGGTCGCGCTTGCTGCCAGCAACACGCGGATTTCATGCGCCGGCCGCGCCGCGCTGAACAGGTAGCCCTGCATCTGCGTACAGCCGAGATTCTGCACGGTTTCGCGCTGCTGCAGGGTCTCGACGCCTTCCGCGGTCGTGATCATGTTGCGGTCGGCGGCGATGCTCACCACCGCGCGGATGATCGAGGCCGAGGATGAATTGCGAACCACTTCCTTGACGAAGCTGCGGTCGATCTTGATCTTGTCGAACGGAAAGCGCTGCAGATATTGCAGCGAGGAATAACCGGTTCCGAAATCGTCGAGCGCGATGTGAACGCCGAGCGCGCGAAGCTGGTTCAGTGCCGCCAGCGCCGCGTCGTCGTCGGCGATCAGCACGGCTTCGGTGATCTCGAGTTCGAGCCGGCGCGGATCGAGCCCGGTTTCGGCCAGGACGGCCGCGACCTTCAGCGGCAGCGTTTCCGATTTGAACTGGACCGGCGAAACGTTGACGGCAATGCGTATATGGGCCGGCCAGGTGGCGGCCTCAGTGCAGGCCGTACGTAACACCCACTGCCCGATCTCTTCGATCAGGCCGGTTTCCTCGGCGACCGGAACGAAATCGGCGGGCGAGATCATGCCGCGCACCGGATGGCGCCAGCGCAACAGCGCCTCACAGCCGGTGACCTCGTCGCTGCGCAAGTCGACCAGCGGCTGGTAATGCAGTTCAAAGCCGCCTTCGGCCATCGCCGTGCGCAGATCGCGCTCGAGCTCGCGGCGACGGTTGGCTTCGGCTTCCATCGCCGGATCGAAGAAGCGATAGGTCCGCCGGCCAGCCGCCTTCGCGGCATACATTGCGAGGTCGGCGCTCTTGAGCAGGGCAAACAGGTCGGTGCCGTGGCGCGGAGCGATCGCGATGCCGATCGAGGCGTCGCTGGCGAGCTGGTGGCCATGACAGTCGAACGGGGTTCGCAGCGCCTGATAGACCCTGGCTACCAGTGCGTCGACGTCCCCATCGCCCTTCACGTCGTGCTGAAGGATGGCGAACTCATCGCCGCCGAGGCGGGCAATGAAGTCGCCGGCGCCGACCGCCTCGCGCAACCGCTCGGCGACGCCCTTGAGGAACTCGTCGCCGATCAGATGGCCGAGCGAGTCGTTGATGGCCTTGAACTCGTCGATGTCGATATAGAGGATCGCGAACTGGGCGCTTTCGGTTCCCGGCAGCAATCCCTCCGCGTGACGCTGGAACAGCGTCCGGTTCGGCAGGTTGGTCAGCGGATCATAATGCGCGAGATGCTCGATCTGGGCCTGGACACGTCGGACTTCGGTGACGTCTTCCAGCGTTGTGGCCCAGCCGCCGTCCGGCGATCGCTTGTAGATCAGACGGATCGTGCGCCCGTCGGGCGTCGAGGTCACGGTATCCTGGATGCCCTGCCTCGGATCGAGAAACTTGGCGCAATAGGCATCGACGTCGCCGACAAAGGAGCCGAGCTGCTGGCGGTGCAGGATCAGGTCGCGCAAATGGCAGCCGGGTTTGACGACGTCGGGCGAGACGCCGAACATGTCGATATATCGCTGGTTGCAGATGACGAGGCGGCCCGAGGAATCGAACAGCAGCAATCCCTGCGTCATGTTGTTGATGGCGGTGTCGAGATGCTGGGTCTTCTCCGACAGCTTGCGCTGGGCCGCGGCATGCTGACGGCGCAACTGGCGCACGATCAGGTAGATCATGAAGATGACGACGACGACCGCCAGCACCGCGGCGAAAAACTGCAGCTTGGTCTGCGCCCGCCAGTCGGCAAGTGCGGCCGAGGTGTCGGTTGTGGCGACGACCAGAATCGGAAAATGCGTCAGCGCCCTGACCGAGCCGATCGCGTCGTCGCCGAGGCTGCCCCTGAACCGTCCGGACACGTTGCCGTTGAGCTCCATGGCGCGTTGAAACTGCGGCATCTTGGAAACGTTACGGCCGACATATTTGTCGTTCTTCGGGTAGCGGGCCACGATGGTGCCGTCGTGGTGGATCACCGAAATTCCGGTGTCGCTGCCCAGCGCCAGCGAGGCGACAAAATCCTCGAAATGGGAAGGCCGCAGCGCCCGGCTGGCGAACCCGATGGTCTCACCGTAGCGGTTGACGATCTTGCGCGCGAACACGGTGGTCCACAGCCCCGTCACCTTGCTCGTAACCGGCTCGACAATCACCTCGGGCACAGGCTCGCCCGACATAAATTGCTTGTAGTAGCGCCGGTCCGCGATGCTCACATCCGGCACCGGCCAAACCTCGGTCGCGTTGATCAGTCTGCCGGCCGCGTTGTACAAATGCAGGCCGCCGGGCTGCGGCATCGCCGAAAGCTTGGTGCGCAGCATCTCATGCGCCGCCAGCGTCGACATCGACCGTTCGAATTCAACGGCGGTCTCGCCCGCGCCGATCTGCATATAGGCGATGACCTCGTTGTGGACGTGCTGGAGATCGCCGAGTTGCTGGTCGAAATGGCGCGACAGCAATAGCGCGGTGTTGTTCTGCTCGCGCTCGGCAACCTCGAGCGCGCGCTGCCGGAACTGCATGGCGAAGTAGGCGGTGCCGAGCGCAATCGCGATTACCAGCGCGGCACCGCAAAGCACGAGCCACTGGATCGCGCCGAAACGGTTCCGTACCGGCATGCCGCCGATCAATCCGCGCAAGCTCCCCGTCGCAACGCTGTCAGTTGAACTATCCGGCATTTTCCCTGCCCCCACAGATGCTTGTTGTAGGGGAACACAAGCCAAGAGGCCGTTAGCAAAGTGAGTTATCGCGAAGTTAAAAAGTGCAGCGGAATCAAGCCGCTTATTGCGCCATGGCCTTCGCCATCTCGTCCTCTTCGGCGTTTTCGGCTTCCCGCATGCTGCACTCGATCAGGCCGCCGTCGATCGTGAACTTCGAGAACGGCGACAGCGGAGAATCGACCCGGAGGGCGGCGAAAAACTGGGCATCGCCGGGGCTCTTCAGGAAAAACCGGATGTGGCTCGCCGAGAGCGTATCCCGCGACAGCCACACGATGCCGGAGAACAGAGCCACCTGCATCTGGGCGTACTGGGCGGCGTCGGCGACGCCCAGTTCGTAGATTGGAGACACCACGATGAAACGCGCGCGCAGGATCGGCGCCGGAAACTTGCTCATCATCAGGCGGCTGACCTGGCAGGCCGCATGAATCCGCTCGCCGTCGGAAAGGCAGTACAGAGTCGGGTTTTCGCCGTCCTTGGTCAGTCCGTCAAAGGCGCTGTAGCTGCCTTGCGAAAAGGTCGAAAAGTCCTCGCCGACGCTTTCGGCGTCCTTCTTCCATTGGGCCTTGATGGCGCGCCAGGACTTGTCCTGGTCTTTCATCGGCTGCAAGCGCATGACTAACCAAGGGTTAATGAAGGATTTATTACGAGGATTTTACGGTCGCCGCCTAAACGTTTGCTTACGGCGTTACCGGGTGCGCAAAATAAAGTTCCATCGGTCACCCCGCCGATTTCACGACCTCAGCGAGCGCTTGCGCGCTATCGCCTCCTGAAGGTGTCGGGAAGCAAACTATGACGGCTGGCCTTGCGTGTGTGGGATAGCGCATATCTGGCAGCCCCGGTTATTGATAGACTGCCTTTTTTACCGATCGTTTTTCCCTAACTCCTCGATGGAGTTTATGATGAGACATTTTGTCGTTGCAGCGCTGTTTTCGCTTCTGATTGTGTCGCCGGTGTCGGCGCAGAGACTGGTTGATCCGACCAGGGTTGCTCCGGAATTTCGCGAAGCGGCGGAGAAGCGCCGCGCCGAACAGGTCAAGCAGCAGGAATGCGCGCACAAGGCGGACGCGGAAAAGGTCATCGCGCGCGAGCGCACCGCCTTTCTGCTGCATTGCCTCGAGCCGGACGCCGGCAAGTAGCAAAGGCTGCGGCGGCGTTTCCGCAAGCAAGCATGACCCCGGACCCGATCCGGGCTGGATGACGGCGCGGGTCCATGCGGGCCGCGGCATGGAACCCGGCTCGAATTTCTGCTTCATTGCGCCGGATGAATGATTTTACCCAATCCATAGCGGCGGCGCTGACGCTGATCGGCCGCCTCGATTCCGAACTGATCGCCATCGTCTGGCTGTCGCTGCGGGTCAGCCTGTCGGCGAGCCTGATCGCGCTTTTGATCGGCGCGCCGCTCGGCGTATGGCTCGCGATATCGAGGTTTCGCGGACGGCAGGTCCTGATCGTGCTGGCCAACGCGCTGCTCGGCCTGCCACCCGTCGTGGCCGGGCTCGTGCTCTATCTGTTGCTGTCGCGATCGGGCCCGCTCGGTTTCACCGGATGGCTGTTCACGCCGTCGGCCATGATCCTCGCACAGGTGATGCTGGCTACGCCGATCGTGGTTTCGCTTGTGCATCGTCCCGTCTCGCTGCTGTGGGCTGAATATGCCGATCTGGCCCGCACCGACGGCCTGTCGCTTTTTCGCAGCATGGCGCTGCTGTTTTCACTGGGGCGCGCCTCGATGCTCACGGCCTTCCTGGCCGCCTTCGGGCGCGCGATCGCGGAGGTCGGCGCCATCCTCGTCGTCGGCGGCAATATCCGCGGCTACACCCGCACCATGACCACGGCGATCGCGCTGGAAACCAGCAAGGGCGATCTGCCGCTGGCGCTCGGGTTAGGGCTGGTGCTGGTGTCGCTGAGCGTGACCGTCAGTACGGTGGCGTTCCTGCTAGTGGGACGCGTTGGGGAAAAATAGCTGCTCGCCGCCGACCTTGTAGCCGGCGATGGTGCCTTGTCCGTCGGCGGATACCAGCCAGTCGATGAAGGCCTGGCCGTCCTTGGCCTTCACGTCGGGATGTTTGGACGGATTGACCAGCATCACGCCATATTGGTTGAACAGCAGCCGGTCGCCCTCGGTCAGGATCGCCAGCTCGCCGCGGTTCTTGAAGGCAAGCCAGGTACCGCGGTCGGAAAGCAGATAGGCATTCGCGGACGATGCCATGTTGAGCGCGGCGCCCATGCCCTGTCCGATCTCGCGATACCAGCCGCCCTTGGCCGCGCTGAGATCAATGCCGGCCTGCTTCCACAGCCGCAGCTCCGCTTCATGGGTGCCGGAGCGGTCGCCGCGCGAGACGAAGACAGCCTTCGCCGCGGCAATCTTTCGCAAGGCTTCGGCGACGTCCTTGCCGCCGGCGATCTGCGCCGGGTCCGCCTTCGGCCCGATCACCACGAAGTCGTTATACATCACGTCATGGCGCTTCACGCCAAATCCGTCGGCGAGGAATTTCTCTTCCGCCACCTTGTCATGCACGAACACCACGTCGGCATCGCCGCGCCGGCCGATGTCGAGTGCCTGTCCGGTGCCGACGGCCACCACCTTGACGCCGATCCCGCTCGCCGAGGTAAAGCGCGGCAGCAGATAGTTGAACAGTCCGGATTGCTCCGTCGACGTCGTCGAGGCGACGGTAATGGTTCGCTCCTGCGCGGAGGCACCGCTGAGGAACAGGAAGCTGGCGACAACAGCAAGAAGGTATTTCATCTGCATGCTCTGGTTGCGGAATGGCCAATGCTGGATCCTCGATACACCGCCGTGGGCTGGGCTGCAAACCCATGCATCGGCGCGAAAGCGCGACAAAGCGCGCTATCGCGCCGGACGGCCGTCCGGCGCATCGCCGTTGAGGTCCACAAAGATGCTGCAATCGATGACGACGCCGCCGGCGCAAGTCGAATTGCAGGTGGACACCAGCGCGGCGATCGAGATTTCGAGCGCCTTGAGCTCGGCCAGCTTCAACCGCACGGCCTCCAGATGACGGCCGGCGAGATCGCGTGCGTCCGTACACGCTGCATTGCGATCGCCGGTCAGCGACACCAGAGCGCGTACCTCGTCGATCGAGAAGCCGAATTCGCGGCAGCGCCGCACGAATGCGAGGCGGCGAACGTCTTCGCGGTCGTAGGTCCGTTGCCCGCCGCCTTGCCGCGCCGCCGGCCGCAACAATCCGATCTGCTCATAATAGCGGACGGTCGGAACGGTGGTGCCGGCCAGATCGGCCAGAATTCCTATGCGCATCGGTTTTTTCCGCTTGAACCTCAAGTGGCTTGAGGGGGTATCCGCTGAACTCTCGGACAACAACCCTCGAACACTCCTTGGAGCTTCACATGGACGTTACGCATACCCCGCCCGTCTGCACCCTGCCCTCCGGTGACAACCCCGGCTGCGGTTGCAAACCCGCCGGCAGCAGCGGCGCGGCGAAAGCCGCCGTCGTCGCCGCCGGCACCGCGGCGGCCTGCACCGCGTGTTGCGTGCTGCCGTTCACCCTGCCGGCGATCGTGCTCGCCAATATCGGGGGCGTCCTTACCCTGCTCGATCACGCCCATGGCTGGGTGACGTGGCTTGCGATAGCGGCGGTCGCCGCCGCCTGGCTCTGGATCGGCCGCCAGAGCATGCGCACCGGCGTGCGACCGCGCAGTTCGACACTCGCGATGATGGCATTTGCGACCGCGGTCATGATACTTGCCGCATCGTGGCCGCTGTTGAAGCCGACGGTATTTCATGCGTTCGGCATCGTGAAGAAAAATCCGGAAAAGAGCTGATGGATGCACTGACTGCTTTCGGGCTGTTCGCCGTCACCGCCATGCTGGTTTGCTATGCGGCAGAGGACCGCAGCCCATGGTTCATCCTCGCCTTTGCCGCGGCCTGCGCGCTCGGCTCGATTTACGGATTTCTGCAGGGCGCGTGGCCGTTCGGCCTGGTCGAGGCGATCTGGTCGGTCGTCGCGATCCGTCGCTGGCGCGAGCGAAGACGGTGATCGTTCGCTCCTGCGCGGATGCGCCGCAGACGCATGCGAAGCGGGCGGCCGCGGCGGTAAGCGCTTCGTCCTGTTTTCCCTGCGTAGCGCTCGCGAACATTATAACATTCGCCGCATAGCCGAAAGACATGCCTTGAACGCGTCGCCCCTCGGCGCTAACTAGGCGCTGCATGGAAGCTCGATTCATCACAACACATTCGGTTCCGCGTCAGGCACGGCCACGCCGTTGGCGCCGTCTGTTCGCCGCGCTGATCTCGGCCGCGCTCGTGCTTTCGTTCTTTCATGGCCTGAGCTTCGACAGCGATGATGGTGCGCCCATGATTTCGGTCGCGCAGGCCGCCGGCGATACGTCCGGCAAGGCGCCGGCCCATCCCGCGCCCCTCCATGGCGATCATTGTCTGACGCATCTTTCGTCGATGGCCCCGCAGGAAGCCTCGATCGCGATCGAATTTGTCGCGCATGGCTACCGTATCGTCAGCTTGCGGTCACCGGACGGAGCCTGCCCGCGCTCGCCCTTCGAGCCGCCCCGCGCCTGATCCGGTCCAACTGACCGCTCCGGTCACGCTGCCCGCGGGCGGCGGACATCTCTCGCACATATCGATGTCGCAGCAGCCGCGGGCGTTTGCCGGTGGCTTGCGGGAAAGCGCGCATGAAACGGATTATCGTCTTCCTCGCCGGCATTTTTGTCGGCATCACCCTCGTTGTCGCCGCTGCCTTCTGGGGCGAGTGGCCGCTGTCGTTCGGAAGCAGATCACCAGACGCCGCAACCGCGGACACGGCAAAAGCCGAGAGCGGGCATCACCGCCCCGAACGCATCGATCTCGACGAAAGCCAGATCCACGATGCCGGCATTGCGCTGGCGCGCGTCGCCGGCGGTGCGCTCAAACGTCACTTCCTGGCGCCGGGTTCACTGGTTCCGGATGCCGACCATATCGGCCGGGTGTCGGTGCGCGTGCTGGCGACGGTCGCCGAGCTGCGCAAGCGCCTCGGCGACAGCGTCGACAAGGGCGAGATCGTCGCCGTGATCGAGAGCCGCGAAGTCGCCGATGCCAAGAGCGAATATCTTGCAGCGCGGCTGACCAACGACCTGCAGCAGACCCTCTATGGCCGGCAGAAGACGCTTGCCGAAAACCGAACCGTTTCAGAAAATGAATTTCTCCGCACCCGTCTGACCGCCAATGACGCGCAGATCAAGCTCGACGGCTCCAGGCAGAAGCTGTTTGCGCTCGGCCTGTCGGAGAGCGAAATCGCCGACCTGCCGAACCAGCCGCAGGAAACCCTGCACAAGCAGTTCCTGCGCGCGCCGATCTCGGGCCGGGTCTCGGAGCGCCGGGTCGATCTCGGCGGACTGATCGGACGCGAAGGCCAGGAGAGCGAGCTGTTCGTCATCGTCAATCTCGACGACGTCTGGGTCGATCTTGCGGTTTCGCCCGAGGACATCGCCTCGGTGCGCGAAGGCGGCCCGATCACGGTGCGCGCCATCGGCACCGCCGACGAGGCGCCTGCGCAGGTGATCTTTGTCAGCCCGCTGCTCGACCGCGAAACCCGCAACGCCCGTGTCATCGCGACCATGCCCAACGCCGACCACCGCTGGAAGCCGGGTACTTTCATTACTGCCGAGGTCCCGCTCGAAAGCGCGCCTTCGAAACTGCTCGTTCCCCGGACCGCGCTACAGACCATCAAGGGAAAGCCCACGCTGTTCGTGCGCGACGCCGGCGGCTTCGAGGCGCGGCAGGTCAGGACCGGCCGCGAGGACGACGATGACGTCGAAATCCTCAGCGGCATCGCGGCGGGCGAGACCGTCGCCGTCGCCAACAGTTTCACGCTCAAGGCCGAGCTTGAAAAAGCCGATGCGGAGCACGGTCATGATTGAATGGATTGTCGAGCTTTCGATCCGGCGCCGCTGGGCCGTCATAGCCCTCGGCGCCATCGTCATGATGCTCGGTGGCTGGGCGCTCGCCAGACTGCCGATCGACGCGGTGCCCGACATCACCAACAAGCAGGTGCAGATCAACACCACGGCGCCGGCTCTGTCGCCCGGGGAGATCGAGAAGCAGGTCACCTTTCTGATCGAAACCGCGCTCACCGGTGCGCCTGGCCTTGAAGGCACCCGCTCGTTGTCGCGCAACGGGTTTTCGCAAGTCACGGCGGTGTTCAGCGAGGCCACCGACATCTATTTCGCGCGCCAGCAGGTCGGCGAGCGGCTGACCGAGATACGCGGCCGCCTGCCGCAGGGCATCGAACCTCACGTCGGCCCGACCTCGACCGGCCTTGGCGAAATCTACATGTGGACGGTGAACTTCTCCGCCGGTCAGGCGGTCCCGGACGGCGCGCCGGGCCTGCAAAGCGACGGCCGTTTTCTGACGCCCGAGGGCGCGCTGCTGGCAAGCGACGTCGAAAAGAGCGCCTATCTGCGCACCGTGCAGGACTGGATCCTGAAACCGCAAATCAGGCTGGTGCCGGGCGTTGCCGGCGTGGATTCGATCGGCGGCTATCTCAAGCAATATCAGGTCAATCCCGACGCGGCGAAGCTGATCGCGCTGGGCCTGACCTTTGCGGACGTGGCCAAAGCCATCGAAGGCAACAATGTCAGCCGCGGCGCGCGTTACATCGAGCGCAACGGCGAAGGCATCGTGGTTCGGTCGGGCGGGCGCATCGAGAGCGTCGAAGAACTCGGCGCCGTCGTCGTCTCCACCCGCGGCGGCGTACCGGTTCGGATCCGTGACCTCGCCACCGTTTCGATCGGCGGCGAGACCCGCACTGGAAGCGCCAGCGAGAACGGACGCGAGGTCGTCGTCGGCACCGCGCTGATGCTGATCGGTGCCAATAGCCGTACGGTTTCCTCTGATGTCGATGCTCGCCTGCGCGCGATCGCGCCGTCATTGCCCCCGGGGATCGAAGTCAAGCCGGTACTTGACCGCACCCAGCTGGTCGACGCCACCATCGGCACGGTCACGCGTAATCTGGCCGAAGGCGCGTTGCTTGTAATTGCCGTGCTGTTTGCCTTGCTCGGCAATTTCCGCGCAGCGCTGATCACGGCAACCGTAATCCCGCTGGCAATGCTGATGACCGCGATCGGCATGTGGCGCGGCCACATCAGCGCCAACCTGATGAGTCTCGGCGCACTCGATTTCGGCCTGATCGTCGACGGCGCCGTGATCATCACCGAAAACAGCCTGCGCCATCTCGCCGAGCGGCAGCGCGAACTCGGCCGCATCCTGATGCGTGAGGAACGCCTTGCCACGGTGCGGGCTTCGACCGTCGAGATGATCCGGCCGAGCCTTTACGGGCAAGCCATTATCCTGCTGGTCTATGTGCCGCTCCTGACCTTTACCGGCGTCGAAGGGAAAATGTTCGAGCCGATGGCGCTGACCGTGATCCTCGCGCTCGGCTCGGCGTTCGTGCTGTCGCTGACCTTCGTGCCCGCGCTGATCGCACTTGCGATCAGCGGTCGCGTCCAGGAAAGCGAGAACCGGGTCGTGGCGGGGTTGAAGCGCCTGTACCGGCCGCTGCTGCGTCATGCGATCGTCTCGCCGATGCCCGTCATTGCAACCGCGGTCGTGCTGTTTGCCGCCGCGCTGTTCGGCTTCACGCGCCTCGGCCAGGAATTCATCCCGGCGCTCGACGAGAAGAACATCGCGATGCACGCGCTGCGGATTCCGAGCACCGCTTTGTCGCAGTCGCAAGCCATGCAACTCGCCGTCGAGAAGACCGTGAGTCGATTCCCCGAGGTGGCCTTCGTGTTCTCCAAGACCGGCACCGCAGAAATGGCAAGCGATCCGATGCCGCCGAACGCATCGGACACCTTCATCATTCTGAAGCCACGCGATCAGTGGCCTGATCCGTCGCTCACCAAGGACGGGCTGATCGAGCGGATCGCCACCGCCGTCAACCGTCTGCCGGGCAACGTCTACGAATTTACCCAGCCGATCCAGATGCGCTTCAACGAGTTGCTGGCCGGGGTGCGCGGCGACATCGCCGTGAAAGTGTTCGGCGACGAGTTCGAGCCGATGCTGAGGGCCGCCAACGAGGTCGCCGCGGCGCTCCGCGCGGTGCCGGGTGCCACCGACGTCAAGGTCGAGCAGGCGAGCGGCCTTCCGGTGCTGGAGATCAAGGTCGACAAATCAGCGATTTCACGGCGCGGCCTCAGCGTATCGGCGGT
>JAIEPP010000300.1 GCA_019748335.1 Xanthobacteraceae bacterium | reverse complement strand
GCTTCGCGCGTCGACCTCCCCCGCAAGCGGGAGAGGTAAGGGAAATCAGCCAATGACCGCGCATGTCGAAGTGATGGACCTGGTCGCGCAGATGAAGGCGGCCGAACAGGCGTTCGTGCTCGCGACCGTCGTGCGCACGGTGTCGGTGACGGCCGCGAAAGCCGGCGCCAAGGCGATCATCCGCCCCGACGGCACGATCGTCGCCGGGTGGATCGGCGGTGGCTGCGCGCGCGGCGCGGTGTTGAAGGCGGCGCGCGAGGCGCTGGCCGATGGCGAGCCGCGCATGGTGTCGGTGCAGCCGGAAGACATGCTGGCCGAACTCGGCGTCAAGCCCGGCGAGAACCGCGACGGCGTTCGCTTCGCCAGCAACCTGTGCCCGAGCAAGGGACCCATGGATATCTTTGTCGAGCCGGTGCTGCCGCATCCATCGCTCGTGGTGTTCGGAGCCAGCCCGGTCGCGATGTCGCTGGCGGCGCAGGCAAGACAACTCGGCTACCACGTCACGCTGGCAGCACCCGCGGGCGATCTCACCGTCGTGCCCGACGCGGATGCACTGGTCGACGGCTTTGCGCTCGGCGAACTCAACCAGGCGCGGCGCTTCATCGTGGTTTCGACACAAGGCAAGGGCGACGAGGCCGCTTTGCGCGCCGCGGTCGCGACCGACGCCGCCTATCACGCCTTTGTCGGCAGCCGCCGCAAGATGGTGGCGCTGCGCGAAAAACTCGTCGCCGCCGGCGTTGCACCTGATGCCCTCGACCGCGTCAAGGCGCCAGCCGGGCTCGATCTCGGCGCCATCACGCCGGAGGAGATCGCGATGTCGATATTGGCCGAAATGACCGTCGAACGGCGCAGAGGGCAACGTGCCAGCAATGTTTCTCAAGGGAGTTGAAGACATACCATGCAGATGAGTGACAGCCAGCGCATCCCGGCCTCGAAGGAAAAGGTCTGGGCGGCGCTCAACGATCCCGCGATCCTGAAGCAGTGCATCCCTGGCTGCGAGGCGCTCGACATGTCGGCGCCGACCGAGATGACCGCGACCGTCGTGTTCAGGGTCGGGCCTGTGAAGGCGACCTTTGGTGGCAAGGTGACCTTGTCTGATCTTGATCCGCCCAACAGCTACCGGATATCGGGCGAGGGTTCGGGCGGCGTGGCCGGTTTTGCCAAGGGCGGCGCGACGGTGAAGCTCAGCGCCGATGGTCCGGACGCGACGATCTTGTTTAGGCGCAATTGCCCCCGGTTGCGTTTCGGCTATGCTGGCCGCAAAACAAACAGGGAGAAACGAGATGGCCGGGCAGGACAATTCTGATTGGCTCGGCCTGTCAGGCCGCGTTTGCGTCGTGACGGGTGGTGGCGGTGGCATCGGCCGCGCGGTTGCTCTCAGTTTCGCCCGCGCCGGCGCCCGCGTCGCCGCGATCGATCGTGACGAGCGCGGCCTCGAAGTCACGCACACCGAATTGCTCAAGCTGGGCCGCGACCATGTCGTGGCACCTTGCGACACCTCTGATGTTGAGAGCGTCACCGCCGCATCCCAAGAGATCGAGAAGGCGCTCGGACCGTGCCAGGTGCTGGTCAACACCGCCGCGGTGTTGCGTCCCGGCGGGCTCGATACGCTTTCGCTGACCGAATGGAACGCGGTGCTGTCGGTCAACCTGACCGGTTACTTTCTCTGCGCGCAGATTTTCGGCCGGCAGATGCGCGCGCTCGGCCACGGCAGTCTGGTTCACGTCTCCTCGATCGCCGGCAGCCACGCCCAGGGGCAGAGCGGCGCCTACAGCGTCAGCAAGGCCGGCGTGATCATGCTGTCGCAGCAGCTTGCCAACGAGTGGGGGCCGCACGGCATCCGCAGCAACGTCGTCAGTCCCGGCCTCGTCATCACGCCGATGAGCCAGGCCTTTTACGACACGCCGGGCGTTACCGAGCGGCGCAAGGCGGTGGTGCCGATGCGGCGGATCGGCATGCCGCAGGACATCGCAGACGCAATCCTGTTCCTCGCCAGCGACCACTCATCCTACGTCAATGGCGACGAGATCACCGTCGATGGCGGCTTCGTGCGAATGCTGATGAACCTGGTGCCGCGGCCGGGGTTCGAGTGATGGTCGCGCTTAAGATCGATTCCGCCGTCTCACGGCGTTGACGGCGTCGCGAATCGTCGCTGGACTTTCTTTCACGAAGATCGGCCGGTTGCCGGCGGATATGACGCTCTTGGCATCGGGGCGGGCGTGATCCCAGGGCTCTACCGCGCGCAGGAAGGCGATCGCTGAAACCTTGATCCACAACGGCGCGCCATCGGCGAGAGTCAACTCGATAAAATACGGCTTCAGGTCCAACCGATCGAGCAGGTGATCCGCTGATTCATCCACTTCCTGCGGACCGCCTGCCAATCCCACGACATTGGTGACGGTTGAGCCGCGCCCGGAGCCGGACGAGCGCGGAAGCACGAACACCATGGCTATTTTGACGGGATCGATGGTGAGCGTGATCCCGCTCGATGTCTTCATCTCGGCGAGATCGTGCGTCCCGAGTTCGAGCCTGTTCAAATCCCGTACCGTCGCCTGACCGTGGGCCGTAACGAGGTCGCAGAAGAGAAAGATGATGCTGAAAACAAGTCGGTGCTTCACCTCGTCATCTCTCTTCTAGCGCCACATGCCGCGCATGCGTGCGCCGATATCCACTTTGGGTCCCTGGCTGGCCGAGCGCGCAGCGGCGCCGGCTGCCACGACAGGCCAGGCCGTGCGCTCGAACAGGCCAAGCAGCTTTTCCGGAATGAACCGCGTCCTGGAGGCATAGAGATGGCGATCCCCCTGGGCTTGCTGGCCATGAACGAAGAAACGTTGTGGGACCACGAGATGGAGGTCGTCCTTCGCACGGGTCATGGCGACATAAAGCAAGCGGCGTTCCTCCTCGATCTCGGCCGATGTGCCGGCGCCGAGGTCGGAAGGCATGCAGCCATCGACGACGTTGAGCAGGTAGACCGACTTCCATTCCTGACCCTTGGCGGAATGAATGGTCGACAGAATGAGATAGTCTTCGTCGAGAAGCGGTACGCCGGCCTGGTCGCTGGTTGCATCCGGTGGATCCAGCGTCAGTTCGGTCAGGAAGCGTTCGCGTGAGGGATATCCAGAAGCGATCTGCTCGAGCTCGAGCAAGTCCGCCCGACGCGTGTCGGCGTCTTCATGGATGCGGTCGAGATGCGGTTCATACCAAAGCCGCGCTTGTTCCAGATCGGCGGGCCATTCGGAATATCGGAGATTGCCGAGGGCGCCGACGAAAGCCTTCCAGTCGTCGCCCGAACGCGGCGGTGTGGCCAAGGCGGCGAGGGCTGCGATCGGATCGGCGGCCTCGGCCATGTGGTCGAGCACGCGTTGTGCCGTTGCGGATCCAATGCCGGGCAACAGATGCAGGAGACGAAAGCCGGCGACACGGTCGCGCGGGTTTTCGACGAACCGCAGCAGCGCCAGCATGTCCTTGATGTGCGCGGCATCGAGAAATTTCAGCCCGCCGAATTTGACGAACGGAATGTTCCGGCGCGTCAGCTCGATTTCAAGCGGGCCAGAGTGGCTGGAGGTCCGGAACAGCACGGCCTGCTCCTTGAGCCGCGTACCGGACTCGCGGTTTTCCAGAATGCGCTCGACGATGAAACGCGCCTGATCGGCCTCGTCGCGCACGGTGACGAGTTGCGGCTTTGTCGCGGAGGTACGCTCGGTCCAGAGGTTTTTCGTGAAGCGTTCTTTGGCGAGCCCGATGACGCCGTTGGCGGCAGCAAGAACGGTCTGCGTCGAGCGGTAGTTGCGGTCGAGCGTGATGATATGCGCCGCCGGCGAAAACTGACCGGGAAAATCCAGGATGTTGCGAACCGTGGCTGCACGGAACGAGTAGATCGACTGGGCGTCGTCGCCCACCACGGTAAGGCCGCGGCCTCCGGGTTTGAGCGCCAGCAGAATGCTGGATTGCAGACGGTTGGTGTCCTGATATTCGTCGACCAGCACGTGATCGAAACGTCCGCCGATGTCGTCGGCAAGACCGGGGTCGCCGACCATCTGCGCCCAGTAGAGCAGGAGATCGTCGTAATCGAGCACGTTTTGCTTCTGCTTGGCCTCGACATAGGCCGCGAACAGTTCCTTGAGTTCCGCTGCCCATCCGGAGCACCAGGGATACGACGCGCCAAGGACTTGCTCGATCGGCAATTCGGCATTCACGCAACGCGAATAGATCGAAAGGCAGGTGCCCTTGGTCGGAAACCGGCTTTCTGTTTTCGAAAAACCCTTCTCATGCCGGACGAGGTTCATCAGATCGGCGGAATCTTCACGGTCGTGGATCGTAAACGCGGGATCGACGCCGATCTGTTCGGCGTATTCGCGCAGCAGGCGGGCGCCGATGCCGTGGAACGTGCCAGCCCAGGTGAGCGCGTCGGTCATGACGCCGGCGTTGTGGCCCAGGACCTTGCGTGCGATCCGTTCGACCCGCCTGGCCATCTCCGACGCCGCACGCCGTGAAAACGTCATGAGAAGGATCCGGCGGGGGTCGGCGCCCTGGACAATGAGATGGGCCACCCGATGGGCGAGGGTGTTGGTCTTTCCGGAACCGGCGCCGGCAATCACAAGCAGTGGCGCGCCGGGCAGGCCGCCGGCAGCGCCGTGTTCGACGGCTTGCCGCTGCTCGGGGTTGAGGGTTTCGAGGTAGGCGGTTGCCGTCTGCACCGGAGCGTTCCAATCGTGATTCGACGGAACGACGGTCGGTGATTCCCGCTATGATCGCAACATTTTAGGTGGGTGGCTGGATGTGCCCGGCTGCCACACAGTTGCAGCAACCTGCCGAGGCGGTCTTACGCCTGAAAGGAGCGGAGTTGCTCGCGAACTTCCTCTTCCACATCGTGGATAGTCTCCGACATGGGGCCGTCCGGGTACTCTCGCGCCAGTTCCAGGCATCGCACGAGCTTCTCTTCCAATTCCTGCCGGGTCATCTTGGCCTCCATCCAAGGATGACTGCTGGAAGGCTGAAAGGTTCACTAGCCCCGGTGTCCTACGGGCTATCCCGATGGCCGGAAACTCATTCGATGCGAACCAGGCTTCGCTGTGGGAGAAGGTATCGACCTGTCCTGGTGGCGATCGCAGAAAAGGTCACGGCAAAAAGCGTTGAGACCTGCCCAAACGAAAAAGACCGACGGGCGTGACGCCGTCGGCTTTTCCTTGCGACTGCCGGCCCGGCGTCCGGTTCTGTCGCAATTCCGAACTGATCCTGCGCGCGGATGGTTAAGCGAAAGTTGAGATGGAAAGCCGTGCGATACCGGTTTCGGCGAGCGCGGCCTGCCTGCTTTGGCAAAGGCTAGGCCGCGGTGTACTGGATACCCCGCATGCGCGGGGTATGACGGCCAACAACGCCTCAGTCGAACAGGCTCGACACAGACTCTTCCGCAGCGGTGCGTCCGATGGCTTCGCCGATCAGGCCTGCGATCGACAGCGTGCGGATGTTGGCGGCCTTGTTGACCGCTTCCGTCGGCAGGATCGAGTCGGTGATCACGAGCTCTTTCAGCCTGGAGCCGGCGATGCGGGCGGCGGCGCCGCCGGACAGCACGCCGTGGCTGATATAGGCGTAGACTTCCTTGGCGCCGTTGGCGATCAGTGCGTCGGCCGCGTTCACCAGCGTGCCGCCGGAGTCGACGATGTCGTCGATCAGGATGCAGGTGTAGCCGGCGCAGTCGCCGATCACGTTCATCACCTCGGACTCGCCGGCGCGTTCGCGGCGCTTGTCGATGATGGCGAGCGGGGTGTTGATGCGCTTGGCAAGACCACGGGCGCGCACCACGCCGCCGACGTCGGGCGATACCACCATCAGGTTGGCGAGGTCGAAGCGCTCCTTGATGTCGCGCACCATCACCGGCGATGCGAAAAGATTGTCGACCGGAATATCGAAAAAGCCCTGGATCTGTGCGGCGTGCAGGTCGAGCGTCATGACGCGGTCGACGCCGGCGTGGGTGATCAGGTTGGCCACCAGCTTGGCCGAAATCGGAGCGCGCGAGCCGACCTTGCGGTCCTGCCTGGCGTAGCCGAAATAGGGGATGACCGCGGTGATGCGGCGCGCGGACGCCCGGCGCAGCGCATCGGTGATGATGAGGAGTTCCATCAGGTGGTCGTTGGCCGGAAACGACGTCGACTGGATGATGAAGACGTCGGAGCCGCGGACGTTCTCCTGGATCTCGACGAAAATTTCCATGTCCGCAAACCGGCGGACGACCGCCTTGGTCAGTGACAGGCCCAGCCCGTTGGCGATTTCCTGGGCCAGCACTGGATTGGAGTTGCCGGCGACCAGCTTGATCGAGCCGTTCTTTGCCGACATTGACGCTTCTCCTCGCGCCTTGCTGGATACGACGTTCAGCATATCGGGTAATCCTGGGAACCGGCGCGTTTCGATGGCCGAGGAGATATCAGGCCGGTGGCTCGGCTGGCAACCCATTGCCCCGGTTTTCCCGGGCAAAAATAGGCCGTTACGGGACTATTCGGGGGTATTCTTACTGGCTGGTATAGCCGAGCGCCGTAACCGCAAATGCACCCTCCGCGGGTGCGGAACCTTCCACACTCGCGACCGCCGGGCCGTGGCGAGCCGGGGCAGGGGCGGGCGCGGCCGGCACGTCTGGCGTGCCGTTGATCATGTTGCTGAGGCCGCTGAGGCCGGCTTGCGCGATCTTCCGCAACAGCAGGTCGTCGGCCGCCGCCCAGGCGTCGCGTCCGGCCTTGCCGGCCGGCTCTTCGCCGGAGAGGCGCAGCGCGCGCTGCTGGTTGTTGTCGTAGACGTCCCAGACCCAGGCAATCAGCGTCTTGCCGCGCACCACCTGCGCCGAGAGATAGCTGCGCACGCGATAGGACGCGCCGCCTTCGCGCGAAACGATCGACAGGTTGCGCAGCTTCGACTCGGAGTCGAGTACGCTGACCATGCGGTCGAACACAGGGGGTGGCGGACCGTCGATCGATTCAAAGGCCACCGTCGGACCACCACTGCCGGGGCCGGGCGCCATCGCGAACGAACCGCTCGCCGCACCGCCGCCGGCACAGCCGCCGAGCGCACACGAAACGACCAGCACCGCCGCGGCGATCATCACGCGCGGTGTTCGCAGGCACAAGGCTTTGATGACGTCCCTCATCGTCTCCTGCGATATCGTTAAAATGCATTAAGGTCTAGGGCAACGAAACCGAAACGCGCACGCCGCACGGAATGTGGCGCGATCGGGGATTCCTGGATTTCCGTTCAACTTGAAGCACTTCCAGTTTCTGAAGCGCTTCCGTTTCGCGATCACGGTTCCAGCGCAATCGCATGAACGTGGCGGCCGTAGTCGGTTTCCTTGCGGTGGACCGAGCGGCGGTAGCTGTAGAAGCGCTCGTCGGAATAGGTGTCGACGCCGATGTCGTCGATCATCAGGACGCCGGCGCGCTCCAGCCGCATCCGGATGAAACCGGCGAGATCGAACATCGAATGGCTGGACCTGACCGAAGGAATGAAGAACGACGCGTTGCCCACGTCGGCGTCGACGAAGCGTTCGACGAATTCGCCGCCAACTTCGTAGGAGTCCTGGCGGATCAGGGGACCGATCGCCACCACCATGCTGCCGCGATCGGCGCCGAGTTTCTCCATCGCGTCGATGGTCGATTCCAGCACACCTGTCAGCGCGCCCTTCCAGCCGGCATGGGCGGCGCCGATCACGCGCGCGGCCGGATCGGCAAATAAAATCGGCCCGCAATCGGCCGCGGTGACGCCGATGGCGATGCCCTCGGTGCGGGTGACGATGGCGTCGGCGCGGGGCCGGATTTCGCTCGGCCACGGTCCGGTCGCGATCACCGCGTCGGGCGAATGGATCTGGTGCACGCTGAGAAAGTGTTCCGGCGCGACCCCCATCTGTTCGGCCATCCGGCGGCGATTTTCCGCGACATTGGCGGGATCGTCACTGGAGCCGATGCCGCCATTGAGGCCTTGGTAGATCCCGCTGGAGACGCCGCCCTCGCGGCTGAAGAAAGCGTGGCGCAGGCCGGGAACGGCCGACAGCAATGACGAGCCGAATGTCATGGCGTGTTGGCTCCCGATGCCGGCGGCTCGTCGCTGAGGCCCGCGACCGAAGTGAGGTGCGGTTCGGTCACCGCCAGCACCTTGAACATCGAGCCCATGCCGCCTCGGCCGCTGTCGGTGAGCCGCTTCAATGCACCGGAAATATCGGCGGACACCTCCGCCGTGGTCTTGCCCATCAGGGTGACGGCGCGGGTCTCGATGCCGAGCCGCTTGAGGAAGTCGCCTTGCGTTACCGGGCCGTGGACGCCGGCGCCGAGATCCTGCGCCGCGCGCGCCAACGCCTGGAAATCGACATGGGCGGTGACGTCGGCCTGCCCAGGATTTTTCAGGGGGTCGGCAAAACTGTGGCGGGCGATGGCCTGAAACGTATCGCCGGCATCGCTGCGCATATGGCCGTAGTCGATGATCAGCGCGGCGCCGTCCTGGTCGCGGACCCGAGTCGCGATTTTCATGATCTCGGAATCCGGCCGCCATTCGAACACGGCGCCGACAGGTGCCGCGCGCACCAGCGGCGGCAGCAATACCTCGAAGCGCGGTGTGGGCTCGGCGGCGGCGGCGAATACCAGTCGATCGTTGGCATCGAGGTTGACCACGCGTTCGTGCCAGCCGGTCTCGCGCTTCACCGCCTGATGGATCGGCAGAACGTCGAAATACTCGTTGGCGAAGATCACCGCGGGCCCTTCGGGCACTTCGTCGATGCTGTCATGCCAGGCAATGTTGCGCACGCCCGACAAGGTCGCGCGCTGCTTCTCGCGCAGCACCGGGTTGATCTCGACGAGGTGGACGCTGAGCGCCTGGTAGAGCGGCGGCAGCACCCGAAGCGCGCGCAGCACATCCGCCATCATGGTGCCTCGGCCAGGCCCGAGCTCGATCAGCCGCAGCATCGGCGGCGAACCGATCGCCTTCCAGACCGAGGCCGCCCATAATCCGAGCAGTTCGCCGAACATCTGGCTCACCTCGGGCGCTGTGGTGAAATCGCCCTCACGGCCAAGCGGGTCGCGCGACACGTAGTAGCCGTGCTCCGGATGCAGCAGGCACAACTCCATGTATCGCCAGACCGGCATCGGTCCCGACGATTTGATCAGCTTCTTGATCTCCGACTGCAGCGGCGAAAATTCTGTCACGACCTGCCTTAAATCGACTTTTGCAAATGCTCCGGCGTCTCGCGGCGCCATGCCTTCACTATAAGGATAACGCCGACAATAATCATCGGCACCGACAGCAGCATCCCCATTGTCAGCCCGCCCCACAAAAATCCGAGCTGGGCGTCGGGCTCTCTGAAGAATTCACTCGCAATACGCGCAAAAGCATAGATCGCAATGAAGCTGCCGAGGATCAGACCGGGCCGTTTCAGGGCGCCCATCCGGATCATGATTGCCAAAATCGTGAACAGCAGGATGCCCTCGAGCCCCGCTTCATAGAGCTGGCTGGGATGCCGCGGCAGTGGTCCGCCATTTGGAAATACCATCGCCCACGGCACGCTGGAATCCGCGGGCCGGCCCCACAGCTCGCTGTTGATGAAGTTGGCGAGCCGCCCGAGGAACAACCCGATCGGGCCGACCGCGGTGGTGATGTCGCCGAGCGACAGGATCGAAATGCCGTTGGCGCGGCAGAACAGCATCACCGCGGCGACGCAGCCGAGGAAGCCGCCGTGGAACGACATGCCGCCGTTCCACAATTGGAAGATCTCGGCCGGGTGCTGCATGAAGAAGGCCGGATTATAGAACAGCACATAACCGGTGCGGCCGCCGACGATGATGCCAATGGTCACCCAGAGGATGAAGTCGTCGAGCTGCAGCAGCGAGATCGGCGCCGGCCCGCCCCACAGCCTCTCCTTCTTCACCAGCGAGCGCGCGTAGATCCAGCCGAGCACGATGCCGCAGATATACGCCAGCGCATACCAGCGGATTGCGATCGGGCCGATCTGAAGCGCGATCGGATTGAATACCGGAAAGGCGATGGTGAGAAATGGCATCGAGTGTCGGTGGCTCTAGGCGACGAGATTGCGGCGATAGAGCGCCAATAGCCGCTCCCAATGCCGCTCGGCGGCATCGCGGTCGTAGATCGGGCGCTTCGGGAACGCAAAACCGTGATGGGTGCCGGGATAGAGTTCGACCTCGTTTTTTGTTCCCTTCATGCCTTGGCGCACCTTCTCGATGATTTCCGGCGGCGCATAGACGTCGGTCTCGGCGCAGCCGAAATAGAGTTCGGCCTTGGTCTTGCTGGCGGCGAGATGCGGGCTGTCTGGCTGGTCGGTGGCGAGCTGTACGCCATAGATCGACGCGGCTGCCTTGACGCGATCGGGAAAATGCGTCGCCGCATTGACCGCGTAGCGTCCGCTCATGCAGTAGCCGACGGTGCCGATAATCTTGGTGTTCGCGGCCTGCTGCGTGTCGGCGTAAGCGAGCAGGGCCTTGGTGTCTTCCATGACCAGCGGAATGGTCAGCGAGTGCATCAGCTCGAACATCTTCTTGCGCTCGGGCGATTCCGGGTCGGGATTGATCGGTCCGAGTTCCATGACGCCGGCGCGGTAATACATGTTGGGCAGCATCACATAATAACCTGCGGTGCCGAGACGCCGCGCCATGTCGCGCAGTTCCTCGCGGATCGCTGGCGCGTCCATGTAGAAAATGATGACCGGAAACGGACCGCCGCGTTCGGGGTGGGTGATGAACGTGGTGGTCTTGCCGTCCTTGGTCGCAATGTCGATTTGCTGGTCGATCATGGGCGTTTCTTTGCCTGCTTTGATTCTGGTTTCTGGTTGGGCGTGCGAATACGATTGCAAGGAAACCGTGATATGACAAGGCAAGCGGCCATCACATTGGCCTTGAACGGCGCCCTTGATACGCGGCCTTGGCATCGCCATTGTCTTGTCTGACGAAGTTTTGCGTAACGATACCTTGCAGCGACCGGAGCGTTTCAGATGACCCAGACCAACAATCGGTTTTTCGACGAGATCGGCCGTTTGATGAACGACGCCGCCGGCGCCGCCCAGGG
>JAIEPP010000012.1 GCA_019748335.1 Xanthobacteraceae bacterium | reverse complement strand
GCCGCGTCGGCTGCTGTCGTATTTGTCGCGCAGGCGCACCCTCGCCCCGGTCACCCCTTCGGCGGATTCTCCCGCAGGAAACGCTCGACGTCCGGCAGCACCGAGTATGGCGTCGGGATGGGATCGCCGACATGGTCGATCGGACGATCGAGGCCGAGGCGCACCATCCGCGCGAGGTCGGCCTTGCGATAGGGCTTGGTGAGCAGCAGCCCCCCTTCTCTGGGGCGCTCCTCCGAACTGAAGGCGCCAAAGGTGTTGCCTGAGGTGAAGACCACCCGGAGCGGCCGCCGCAATTCGCCGACTTTTTCCGCGAGCTGCCGGCCGTTCATGCTGCCGGGCATGATGATGTCGGTGAACAGCAGATCGAACGGCGTTCCGGCGTTGACGAGATCGAGCGCCTCGGCCGCGTTCGAAGCCGCGATCACCTTGTAGCCGAGGCTCTTGAGCCTGGTCGTCACCAGTTCCCTGACGAAGCTGTCGTCCTCGACGCACAGGATGGTCTCGTTGCCGCCGCGCGGCTCCTCGTCACTGACAGGAGCCGTCTGCGACGGACCGGTGTCGGTGTCGGCCTTGGGCAGATAGATTCGGAAAGTAGCGCCCCTGCCCTCCTCGCTGAACACCAGGATATTGCCGCCGGATTGCTTGGCGAACCCGAACACCATGCTCAGTCCGAGACCGGAGCCGGTGCCGAACTGCTTGGTCGAAAAGAACGGCTCGAAAATCCTGTCGCGGATGGCGGCCGGAATGCCGGCGCCGGTGTCGGCAACCTCGATGACGACGTAGTCGCCGGGCGAGAGCCCGCTCGCCGCGGCCTCGTGCGCGTCGAGGCTGACATTGTTGGTACGCAACGCCAGCTTGCCGCCGTCAGGCATGGCGTCCCGCGCGTTGATCGCGAGGTTGACCAGCGCCGAACTCAACTGGCTGCGATCGACCAGCGCGGGCCATCCGAGGTCGCCGAATGAGGTCTCGATCTCGACCTGCCGCCCGAGCGTCGGCAGCAGCAATTGCACGACCTCCTCGACCAGCGCGTTGACGTCGGTCTCGAGCGGCCTCAACGGCTGCTTGCGGGCAAACGCCAGCAGGTTGGCGGTCAGCTGCGCCGCCCGGTCGGCAGCGTCGTCGATCATCTTGGCGATCGCGGTGAGCGCCGGATTGTCCTTGACGCCCTCGGCCAGGATTTCGATCGTGCCTGTGATCACCGTCAGCATGTTGTTGAAGTCGTGGGCGATGCCGCCGGTCAATTGCCCGACCGATTCCATCTTCTGCGCCTGGAACAGTTGTTCCTCCGCCGCGCGCTTGTCGGTGATGTCCCTGACAAAGGCATTGATAATGAACCGGTCGCCGCGGCGCAACGCTGTGAGCGACACCTCGGCGAAAAACTCGCGGCCGTTCTTGTGCAGCAACGGCGATTCGTATCGCCCGCCCCTGGTATCGCCGTTGGCCTCGCTCAGAAACTGGTCGACCCATCGCCGGTGCAGCGCGCGCTGCGACGGCGGGAACACAAGCTCGTCGACGCTGGCGCCGATCGCCTCCGCGCGCGTCCAGCCCATCAGCGCCTCGGCGTGCGGACTCCAGTCGAGGATGACACAGTTTTCATCGGTCTGGACGAAGGCATCGAGTGCGCTGTCGATGATCGATTGCGCCACCTGCTCGCTGTCGATCAGCGCCTGATACGCCCGCTTCTGCTCGGTCACGTCGCGATACACGATCACCGCCCCGCAAACAGCACCGCCTTCGTCTCTCAGCGGCCGCGCGGTCGCAGAAATATACGCTCTGGCGCAGGGCTGTTCGGTTTCGACGACGAACTGGAGATCGTCGATATCCTCGCCGCCCAGCGCGCGTGACATAGCCGAACTTGAAGCCGGCATCGGCGTCACGCCGTCGGGATAAAAAAACCCGAGTTTTCGCGATACCGTTGTCCGGCCGGCACCCGGATCGATTCGCAGCAAACGCTTGGCGGCGGCGTTGGCGATAACGATTTTTGCGCTGGCGTCGACCACCAACACCGTATCGCCGATGCTCTCGACGGTGTTCTCCAGCAATGATTGCTTCGCCTTGAGCTGGGTGGACATTCCGGCGAACGCCGCCGCGAGCACCGCGATCTCCCGGCCCCCGGTCGAAGGCATTTCCACCAGTTCGCCGCGGCTCAGCGCCTCTGCGGCGCGGGTGATCTGATGCAGCGGCCGGGACAACGACCTTGCGATGCCCCACGCCACGACAATCGCGAGCAGCACCGCGACCGCGCCGCCGGCCAGCGCCGCGCTGCTGACGGTGATCAACCCGGGAAGCAGTGTCGAATACCTGGCGGCCGCCAGCACCGTAATCCCCGGTCCCCCGGCGATGCGCACCACTTGCCAGCCAATGCCGTACCGCGTGCCGTCTCGGTCGGTCCAGATGCCGCTGCCGCTGCCCCGGTCGGCCAGCGCGGCGTCAAACGACGGAAAATCGGCCTGGACGCGTGCGCGCGTTGGCGCGCTCGACCCACGCGTCGGCCAGTGATCCGGCTGCAGCAGATAGTCACCTGCGGCGTTGACGACAAAGGCGAGGCTCTCGCTGGTGCTGCCGGCCCGGATACGGTCGAACCGCGCGCCGAGATCGAAATCGATCACGCAAATTCCGAACACCTTGCCGGCGGCTGTCGAGACCGGCATCGCCACATGGAACATCGGGCTCGCGGCGCGATCGGGGCCCTTCTCCCTGCCCGGCATGACCGGCGAAACATAGGTATCGGAGCGCGGCAACGCGATCGTTCGCTTGAAGTAATCCTGCTCACCCTGCTGGACCAGTTCACCGGCCGGCACCACCCGCGTTGCGTTATCAGGCCCGGCGCGATCGACGCGCACGAGTTCACGTCCGCCGTCGTCAGAGCCGATGACGCGCAACCGGTCATAGTCGGATTTCGCCCGCATGATCGCCGAAAACCGCGCCGCGATGGCATCACGGATTCCGGCATCGGGTTGCGCGGTCGCAACGTCAGTCGGCGCAGCGCCCAGCCCCGAAGCCGCGACGCCGCCCTGAATCATCAGCGCGTCCTGCCGCGCGCCGTTCAGGGCAGCTTCCAACCCCAACGCCCCCAGCGCCGCCTTGGTCGCAAGCCGGTCCAGCGCGCGCGGAATCGCCGCTTCGGTCACGAAGTAATAGGTGAACGAGCTCAGAACAGCGGTCGTCACCACGACCAGCAAAACCATCGCGAGCGCGAGGCGGCTTGATAGCGTCATTGCCTCCACCGGACTCAAGATGATGGACAGGCACGCGATTTTGCGGCCAATCCCGGAGCCGCAAGGGCGTCTCAGGTTGCTTAGCCGACTTCCAGCCTGCGATCTCGATAATTTTCACACCGTAGAATTACGGATGGCGGCAAGCCCGACGCCGGCGGGCCAACCGGCCTCTTCACCGGCCTACACGCCGAAGATCCTGGTGTAGCGCGCCTTGATCTCCTCGCTCTGCGCCTGCACCGCGGCGGGATCGGCCTTGAGCAGTTTCAGGCTGGCCAGCGGGATATGCTCGCCCTTCTCCTTTACCTGCGCGTGGAACGAGCGATGCGCGAAGACATCGACCAGCATCTGCTGGGCCTCCGCGCTGAAGAAGAAGCTCTGAAACAGCTTTGCGGCGTTCGGATTGGGCGCGCCGCGGAAAATGCCGGAGGGCACGATGATCAACGGCGAGCCTTCCGTGGGGTAGACCACCTCGACCGGCTTGCCCTGATCCTTCAGCAGCACCAGATTGTAGTCGTTGCCGTCGGCCATGACAGCGCGCTCGCCGAGCAATATCTTCTTCGGCGGATCGGCGGCCGACTGTACCTGCATGATCTTCTGCAGCGCGAGTTTCTCCAGATAGGGCCAGCCGAGATCGCGCGTCAGCACGAAGGTCGCGGTCATGATGGCGCCGCTGTAGCCGGGATGGCCCTTGACGATCTTGCCCAGCCACTTCGGATCGAGCAGATCGGCATAGCTTTTTGGCGCATCCTCGCGCTTGACGAGGTTGGTGTTGTAGCCGATGGCTTCGAGCCAGGCGCAGGATGTCGCGTACATGCCGTCGGGATCGACCTGGTCGGCAGGAAAATGTTTCGCGACCTCCTCCGGGAGGTAAGGCGCGAGCCAGTCGTTCTTCTTCCATTCGAGATAATGCGCGGGGTCGGTCGAGTTGGCGACGTCGACGGCGTTGATGCCGCTGCCCTGCTCCTGCGCGATGCGCTGGAAAATCCGTTCCGCGCCGGAACGCTCGACGCGCACGGCAATGCCGGGATATTTCGCCTCGAAGGTTCGGGCCAAACGTTCGGCCGTGGAGAGTTCGAGCGCGCTGTAGAACGATACCTTGCCCTCCTTCTTCGCGGCCTCGATCAAGGCGGGTGTGATGGCGGTCGGCGGCGGTGCTGCGGCCTTCGATGGCGCGGCGAACATCATGCCGGCCGCCGACGCGGTTCCCGCCACAAGCAGATCGCGTCTCGACCACGTGCGGTCCCGCATCGCATCCTCCCCGTATCGCTGCGACCGGATTATTCCGGCCGCGTTCAGCTCACTCGCTGATGCACCTTGAGCGCCTCGCCGAACGCCTCGAACAGCGCGCGGTTGATTGGATTGCGCTGCGGGTCGTACTCCGCATGCCACTGCACGCCGAGCGCAAAGCCGGGTGCATCGGCGATCCGGATCGCCTCGATGGTGCCGTCTTCGGCGACGCCTTCGATCACGACGCGCGCGCCGGGATCGAGGATGCCCTGCCCGTGCAGCGAATTCACCCGAATGGTCTCGCGGCCGAGCAGCGTGGCAAAGGCGCCGCCCGGCGTCAGGGTGACGTCGTGACGGTCGGCAAAAATGACGGCCTGATCGGGATGGATTTCGCCGTTCTCGAGCCTGGGCATGCGATGGTTCATGCGGCCGGGAATTTCGCGGATTTCCGGATGCAGCGAGCCGCCGAAGGCGACATTCATTTCCTGCAGGCCGCGACAGATTCCGAAAATCGGCACACCTCGGGCGACGCACGCCTCCGCCAGCGCCAGCGCGACGTCGTCACGATGCTCGTCATAGGGCTCGTGCCGTTCGTGCGGTTCGGTCTTGAAGCGGGTCGGATGGACGTTGGCGCGGGCGCCGGTCAGCACGATGCCGTCGACCACATCGAGCAAGGCACCGACATCGGTAATCTCCGGCGAGCCGGCGAACATCAGCGGCAGCGCGCCCGACACGTCGGCGACCGCACGCAGGTTGCGTTCTCCGACCATCTGCGCCGCGAATCGATTTTCGACGCGATGGGCGTTCCCGATCACACCGACCACGGGCCGTCTCATCGCCAAAATTCCGCTGTCATCGTCCTGTGCAAGGATGTCCTGTGCAAGGATATTCTGGGTTGGGCCAAGATTCCAGTCGATCATGCCTGCGAGATCGTGCCGGATCAACATGTTGTGACCGCGGCTGACGCTTTCCAGCTCCGCGAGAATGTCGGACCTGCGCCGCCCTCGGGCTACTTCCGCGTGAAAACCTCTTTGGCGTCGATTGCCTCGACACCGGGCAGGCCCGCCGCCCGGAGCGCCGTGGCGGCCGGGTTGTCCGATCCATTGAGCCACGGCAGTCTGGCCAAAATGCCCCGCGTCACCGGCTCGCCGAGCACACCACCGAAGTCGAGCGGCCAAAATCCGTTCGGCACCACCTCGGCGGTGATCGCCCCGAGGCGATAGCCCTTTCCGAGCACCGCCTCCGAATCATCGGGCAAAACCACCCGCGCCGTGCCGGGATTGGACGGGTCGGCGAAGCTCACGAGCACCGGAATCAGCGCACCCGTTACCGGAACGGACCCGCTCAGCCGGCTCATCTCGTTGAACGACACTCGCTTGCCGCCGGCCGCGGTATAGGCGCGGAGCGCCACATAGTTGGTGGCGTCGAGATCGAGCTTCCCGTCGATGTGGGCCAGCAGCGCGACGAGGTTCTTGCCAGCGCCGAGATCGACGAAGACGGCATCACCGACGGTGCGGGTATGCCCGCCCCGGCTGTAACCTCGGTCGGGATGGACCGCGAGCACGCCTGATGCCGATTTGCGCCCCGCGGGGGTCTCGACCTCGACCGTCAGGCGATACTTGTGGCCGGGCCGGTTGATCCTGATCTGATCGCCGATGAAGAGTGCCGCCAGCAGCACAACCGGCCCGACCCATTTGAAGTTCATCTCGCCCTCACCGGCCGTCACATAATGATGCTTCGCTTGGCACACCGGACCCGGCAGCGTCAAACCAGCGCGCCATTCGCCGGCGCGCTCGCCCCCGCTTGATCCCGGCCGCGTTTTGGCGAAAGACTGGTTCAGCGAATATTCTATCGAGAAGGAATCAACGTGACAGTATCCGGTGACGATCGCCTTCAGGCCCGTAACGATCTGGCGTGGGCGATATCGGTCGGCGGCATCGGCGTAGTGCTGTTCGCAGCCCTGCTGCTGTTCACCTGGTATTTCGCCGCGACCCTGTTCCTGATTTTTGCCGGCATGCTGCTCGGCGTCGCCCTGACCGCCATGACCGATCTGCTCGGCCGCGTCGTCAGGCTGGCGCATTCGCTGCGGCTGGCGATCGTCTGCCTGATTCTCGCCGGGATGCTGTCCGGCATCGTGTTCCTGGGCGGCACCACCATCGCGCAACAGGCGGCGGTGTTGACCAACACCATCAAATCGCAATTGGTCAACGTCAAAGCGTTCCTCGAGAAAAACGGGGTCGATACCAGCTTTTTCGACCTCCCAAGCCTGACGGCGGCGCCGTCGGATTCCTCGGCGCCAGCCACGCCCGCCCCGGCCCATAATCTGCCCAGCGCCGGCACGATCGCTTCCAGCGGCGGCGCGATCTTCAGCCAGAGCCTGAAATTGATTCTGGGCACCGTGAGCGCGGTCGGGAATTTCTTCATCGTGCTGTTCCTGGGCCTGGCCTTCGCCGCCCAGCCCGGCGTCTACCGCGCGGGACTGTTGTTCATGGCGCCCGCCAGACACCGCGCACGCGCCACCGTGATCATCGACCGTATCGGCTATACGCTGGAGCGCTGGCTGATCGCGCAGATCGTCACCATGGCCGCGGTGTTCTTCGTAACCTGGATCGGCCTTGCCGTGATCGGCATCCAGAGTTCGTTCATCCTGGGCATCCAGGCCGGCCTGCTCGCTTTCATTCCGACCGTCGGCGCCATCCTTGCCGGAATGATCGTGGTTCTCGCCAGCCTCGCCTCGGGATGGGTCGCCGCGCTGAGCGCCTTCATCCTGTTCCTCGGCGTGCACGCGCTGGAAAGCTACGTGCTGACGCCGATCATCCAGCGGCAGGCGCTCGATATTCCACCGGCCACGCTGTTCGCGTTCCAGATCCTGCTCGGCGTCGTCTTCGGCATCTGGGGGCTCGCGCTCGCACTGCCCCTGATGGCGATTGCCAAGGTGATGATCGACCATTTCAAGGCCGAAGCCGCTCCGGCCGAGGTCACGACGGCCTGACGCGAAGCGTCAGGTCGCCGGCGCCGTCAGGTCGCAGGCACCGTCAGGTCGCCAGCACCGTCTCGGTGTGCTCGACCTCGGGAGGTGCTGCAAAATACTGCCCGACGAGCCCGCGCCATGCGGTGAAATCCTCCGAGCCGCGGAAATCGACGGTGTGATTTTCCAATGTCTCCCACTTCGCCATCAGCCGGTAACGCTGCGGCTTCTCGATCGACTTGTGCAGTTCAAACCCCTTGCCGCCCTTGGCGCGCAGGAACAGCGGCCGGGCCTTGGCGACGGCTGCCTCAAAATCCTTCTCGGTGCCGGGCTTGACGTCGATCTGTGCGATTTCGGTGATCATGTGGGTTACGCCTCGTTGTGAGAATGGCCGTGTCTAACCCGGCCGGCGCAAAAGAAAAAGGCGCGTGGGAACTATGCGGCAAAGCCCACCCGAGATCGCGCGATACATTGACGCTCTGCGGTGACGGCGTTACGCTTACACAACCCTGGATTTTCGACGTGAACGAGGGTTGCAACATGCCCGACACGTTTCCCGGAACCGGACACAAGTATCTGGCCGACTTCCAGACGTCCAAGGTCATCCTGTCCTTTACGTCGGACACGTCGCTGACCACCACGGTACTGAATTCCGACGGCTCGGCAGCCGGGAATGAAACCGTCGTCATCAAGACGGAAAACATTGCGCCCGATGTCTATCTCGTAACCTGGGTCGAGAGCGACAACACGACCGTGGTGCATATCGAGGACTACAGCCGCAACACCATCATCAGCAACATCACTACGCCGGCGCCGAAATTCAGCTTCAATCAGTTTCACGGCACCTTCCAGCCGGTGGAAGCAGACGCGCCGTCGACGTTGACATACAGCGGCGATATCCGGCCGCTGTTTCGCGATATGGACATCGCGTGCATGGGCCCCCGTGGCAAGCACCTCGATGACGCCGCGTGGATGTGCACGCCCGCCAACGCTCAGCGGGTGTTCAACGCCGTGTCGGCCCACCGGATGCCTCCGGATACACCGTGGCCGCCGGAGCGCGTGGCCTTGTTCAAGCAATGGATAGATCAGGGCCTGAAGCCCTGATGTCGCCTCACGTCGGCCGGCGCAGCTACCTGAACAGCAGCACGGTGCCGACCACCATCATCGCGCAACCGGCGAACATGATGGCAGGCCAGCGCGCCCTGCGCTGATCGTAACGCCCCTGCGCGCGGCGCTCGGTGATCAGCGCCATCTCGAATTCTTCCGAGGTCGAGAAGAGGCAGGCGAAACCGCCGCGCGCCGTGGCTTCAGCCGCTTCGAGCGACATCAGAGCAGCCTGCGGGTTTCGTCGGCGTATCGAGTCCATGGCGAGGATAATATGGACGGAATGGTAAACGCGGAGTTACCGCGGTTCCATCAGGTCGTCGCCGGCACCGGCTTGGCCACCGGCGGCGGGTTGCTGCCGGCAGTCTTGCGCCGCCAGTTTTCCAGCGACAGCGGCACTTCCGCCGCGACCTCGACTTTGTTGCGGCCGGTGCGCTTGGCCTGATAGAGCGCGGTGTCGGCCGATGCCAGCAGCACTTCGAGCTCGGTGCCCGCCGGCCCGCCGGCGACACCGACGCTGACGGTGGTATCGACCGGCCCGCTCTCGATCACGATTCCGGAAGCCGCGAACGCCGCGCGCACGCGCTCGGCTGCGATCACCGCCTCCTCCAGCGAGCAGGGCAGCAACGCCGCGAACTCCTCGCCGCCGATTCGTCCCGACAGGTCGCTGATCCGGAGCGTGTTGACCACAACGGTGGCGAACAGGATCAGGACCTCGTCGCCCGCCGGATGCCCGAAGCGGTCGTTGATCGACTTGAAATGATCGATATCGAAAATCAGCACGGCGACGGGGCGGCCGGCATTGGCTTCGCGTTCGATCACGCGCGACGTCGCCTCGACGAAGCCGCGCCGGTTCAACAAGCGGGTCAGCGGATCCATCGAAGCCGCGTTCTTATGCAGGGTCACCGCGCGCTCGGAGACCAGCATGAAGATGATGAAGACGGTGCCGACCGCGTAGAGCACGAGTTCGATGGCAAAACCGGTGATCCAGATATTGCCCGACAGCTTCTCGTTATACGGCCGCATCAGGTGGCCGAGCAGGATCGGCAGCATCAGCACGAAACCGTGCAGCACCGGCACCATCAGCGCCGGCCAGCGCTTCTGCAGCGGCCTGCGGCGCTCGGTCCACAATTCGCCCGCGGTCAGCGCGGCATAGACGGCGACGATGCCGGCACCGATGGTGACGCGCGTGGCAAGCGCTCCGGCCGGGAATATCACGGCGACGAGAATCCAGGCGATCGCGCCGACGACCATCCCCGGAAGATTGGGTTTGCGGCCGTGGAACAGCCGCGAGGCATTCCAGACCATGCCGCAGGCGACGAAACCGACGGCATTGAGCGCTATCGAAAGCGGCGTGCTGAACGCATCGCCGGCGATCGTCCATAAGCCGACCGACGCGGCCCCCAGCAGATAGGCCGTCCCCCACCATTCCAACGCCGGAATATTCTCCTGCTTGCCGAACAGCAGCAACATGCCGCCCAGCATTGCCGCAATCATCGTGGCAACGAGATAGAGCGTGGAGGTATCGAGCGACATGAGCTCTCCCGAACGCGTGTGATGCAACTTGCTGTGTCCGGCGCACGCAACAAATACGAGTTTTGCGCCATCCACTCGCGCACCCTAGCGAGTGCCGAGTTCGAATCCGGTTTGCACGGGTGACCAAGTTTTCACGAAAACCTGCGGTAATCGATAAGTAAATAGAAAGCAAAAAGGGCGCCAACCGGCGCCCTTTCCTTCGTTCGGTGAATGCAGCATTCGCTGCAAATTTTAGCGAAGCGATTAGCGCTTCGAGAACTGGAACGACTTGCGCGCCTTCGCGCGGCCGTACTTCTTGCGCTCCACGGTACGGGAGTCGCGGGTCAGGAAGCCGCCCTTCTTCAACACGCCGCGCAGATCGGGCTCGAAGTAGGTCAGCGCCTTCGAGATGCCGTGACGCACGGCACCCGCCTGGCCCGACAGACCGCCACCGGCGACCGTGCAGACGACGTCGTACTGGCCGGCGCGGGCTGCTGCGACCAGCGGCTGCTGGATCAGCATGCGCAGCACCGGGCGGGCGAAATAGACCTCGACGTCGCGGGTATTGACGGTGACCTTGCCGGCGCCGGGCTTGATCCAGACGCGGGCAACCGCGTCCTTGCGCTTGCCGGTGGCGTAGGCGCGGCCGTACTTGTCGACCTTCTTGATGTACTTCGGCGCATCGGGTGCGGCGACCTTCAGCGAAGACAGCTGATCGAGAGACTGCATGGTATCGGACATCTTATGCGGCCCTCATGTTCTTGCGATTCATCGAAGCGACATCAACCGTCTCGGGCTGCTGGGCTTCATGCGGATGTTCGGCGCCGGGGTAAACGCGCAGATTGCCCATCTGCACGCGGCCGAGCGGACCGCGCGGGATCATGCGCTCGATGGCCTTCTCGACCACGCGCTCGGGGAAGCGACCCTCGAGGATCGACTTCGCGGTGCGTTCCTTGATGCCGCCGATGAAACCGGTGTGCTTGTAGTAGACCTTGTTGTCGCGCTTGCG
>JAIEPP010000435.1 GCA_019748335.1 Xanthobacteraceae bacterium | reverse complement strand
GATGGTGAAGTTGTTTGAAAGTATCGCATTCCGAGGCGTCGAGCTCGGTAACCGGATCGTCGTCTCGCCGATGGGGATGTATTCGGCCGAGAACGGCTACGTCACGCCCTTCCATCTGGTTCATTACGGCAAGTTCGCCATGGGCGGAGCCGGGCTCGTGTTCGTCGAGCAGACGTCAATCAGCCGGAAGGGGCGGATCACCAACGGTGATCCCGGACTGTGGGAGGACGGTCAGATCGAGGGCATGCGCCAGATCGTTCACGTCATCAAATCGCACGGTGCAAAAGCGGCGATCCAGATCAATCACGGTGGACGAAAATCCAGCCAGCAGCGCGCCTTCAGGGGCAACAGCCATCTGACGGACCGCGATATCGAAATGGGAGAGGAAACCTGGGTGCCCACCGGCCCATCGGATGTCCCGTTCTCCGACGGATTCCAGACTCCGGTTCCTCTCACCAAACAAGGCCTCGTTGGCGTGCGCGATGCCTTCGTCGCGACGGCCCGCCGCGCCGTACTGGCGGGTTTCGACGTCATCGAGCTTCACATGGCTCACGGCTATCTTCTGCAATCATTCCTGTCTCCGCTCGCCAATTTCCGCACCGACGAGTATGGCGGCAGCCTCGAAAACCGAATGCGGTTTCCGCTCGAAGTGACACGCGCCGTGCGAGCAGCACTCCCCTCGGCCACACCTCTCTTCGTGCGTATTTCGGCCACGGACTGGATCGACGGTGGCTGGGAAATCGAAGACAGCGTTATCTTCTCCCGCAAATTGAAGGAATTGGGCGTCGATCTGGTCGACTGCTCGACCGGCGGGAATCTGCGTGCCGGGTCGACCAATGCCAATCTCGGCCGCGGTCCAGGCTACCAAGTGCCGTTTGCCGAGCGCATTCGCCACGAGGCCGGTATTCCGACGGGCGCCGTCGGCATGATCCGAACCCCGGATTTTGCGGAGAAGGTTCTGCAGGATGGTCGCGCGGACCTCATCTTCATTGCCCGCCAAATGCTCTTCAACCCGTTCTGGGCGCTCCACGCCGCAGAACATTTCGGGTTGACCGGCAATTTCGAACAATGGCCCGAACAATATGGCTGGTGGCTTGCCAAGTGGGGCGGAGCCCTTCGCGCCGGTGGTGAAAGTCTGGACGGGTTGGAGAGATATCCGGAGGCAGCCGAATAGAATTCTGGTCGAGCCGTGGGTATCGCAAAATCAATCGTTGCTTGTTTCGAGTGTCGATAAATTCCTAGGGAGTGAAAAAATGAAAAACGTGCTGGCATCTTTGGTGGTTTTCCTGAGTGTTGCTTCGGCGCACGCGCAAGCGCCTGCGTCGAAACCGGTCAAGCTCGGCGTGCTCAACGATCAGTCGGGCCAATATGCGGATGCCGCGGGGCCTGCGGCGGTCGAAGTCGCCAAAATGGCGATCGCCGATTTCGGTGGCAAGTTGCTTGGACAACCGATCGAGCTCATTTTCGCCGATCACCAGAACAAGACCGATATCGCGTCGGGCATCGCCAGGCGGTGGATCGATACGGAAAACGTCGACGTCCTTCTCGATATCGGCAACTCCGCGGTCGCGCTGGCGCTTGCCGATCTGGTCCGGGACAAGAACAAGATCATGATCGTGTCGTCGGCGGGCGCTTCGTCGATTACGAACGAGAAATGCTCGCCCAACAGCTTCCAATGGACCTACAACACCCACACGCTGGCGCGCAGCACGGCGAAGGCATTGGTGGGGCAGGGCGGAAACGAATGGTTCTTCCTGACCGCCGACTATGCCTTCGGTCAGGCCTTCGAAACCGATGCTTCCGCCGTGGTCAAGGAGTCCGGCGGCAAGGTCGTCGGCTCGGTGCGGCATCCCTTCAACACCAGCGACTTCTCGTCGTTCCTGCTGCAGGCCCAGGCCTCCGGCGCCAATGTGCTGGCGCTCGCCAATGCCAGCGGCGATACTACCAACTCTCTGATGCAGGCCCACGAGTTCGGCCTGCTCGGTCTGAAGAGCAAGATGCGGGTGGCGGCCTTGCTGTTCCAGATCACGGATGCCAAGGCGGTGGGTCTTCCCAACCTGCAGGGTCTGTACACGTCGGAAGCGTTCTACTGGAATCGGGACGACGCGTCGCGCGCATTCGGAAAGCGGTTCTTCGACAAGGTCGGGCGGATGCCGACGATGGTGCAGGCCGGAATGTACTCGGCGACCCTGCACTATCTGCAAGCCGTCGAAGCCGCCGGGACGCTGGACACCGCCGCCGTGCTGGCAAAATTCCGTTCGCTGCCGGTGAAAGACTTCTTCTCGGAGAAGGGTTATGTCCGCGAGGACGGCATGCACATCCACGATTACTATCTGCTGCGTGCAAAGACGGTGGAGCAGTCCAAGGGACCGTGGGATTTCTATGACGTCGTCGCAACGGTGGCGGCCGACGACGCCAACATTCCGCGCGAACAAAGCAAGTGTCCGCTGATGAAGAAGTCCTGATCCTTCGGTCGCGATCAAGGGTAAGTTGGAGCGGCAGCCGCGGCGCTGCCGCTCGCGGCTTTCGCCTGATCCTAATGCGTAGCGCCCGCCGGAATCGGATCCAGGCCACTCTTGACCATCGTCGCTCCCGCGGCCGGCGAGGCGAGAAACTTGATCAGCGCCTTGCCGGCGTCGGGCTCTTTTGAAACGCTGGCGATCCCGGCGGAGAACACCGTGATCTTCTGCAATTCGTCGGGCAGGGGACCGACGATGTCGATGCCCTCGACCGGCTTCAGTTCGCTGATCTGCTGGAAGCCGAGTTCGGCGTCGCCGTGGGCGACGATCTCGCCGACCGGGGTCGCCGGAATTTTTCGGGCCTTGTCCTTCATGGCGTCGGCGATGCCGAGTTTGGCGAACATCTCGGTCGAGACATAGACGCCGCTGGCGCTGTCGGAATAGGCGATGGTCTTTGCCGCCAGCAGCGCGCGCTTGACGGCGTCGGCCGACGAGATGTCCGGCTTGGACGTTCCTGATTTCACGGCAACGCCGATCGGCGACTTTACCAATTCGACCCTGGAATCCGGAATGACCTTGCCCTGCTTGGCGAGGTCGTCGAGCGCGTAGCCGACCATGATCAGCACGTCGGCGGGCTCGCCGCGCTCCAGCCGCACCGGGATCGCGTTGGCCGTGGTGCCCATCGACGGCCCGTAGGCGGTCAGCACCTTGTGGCCGGTGGCGCGTTCGAATTCCGGGACCAGCGCCTTGTATGCCGCGGTCAGTCCGCCCGAGATCATCACCCGGACCTCGGCGGCCGAGGCCGCTCCTGACAGCAGGACGGCGCCGAGGACGCCAAGCGCGAGCGCGCGAAGATGGGAAAGCCGCATGAAAAATCCTCCCGGGACGACTCTTGAACGGTCGGCCTTGGGTGGATTTTAGCCGTGTAGGGCGGATTAGCGAAGCGTATTCCGCCATGCCCGAGCGGCGGACTACGCTTCGCTGATCCGCCCTACGGTCTACTTTGCATGGGGTTGTTTTCGCGATTTTTGATCCGGCCTCGGATTCTTCACGAATTGACGTGCACGAAATCCCGCAGCAGCGGATAGATCTCGTTGTTCCAGCGCTTGCCGGAGAACACGCCGTAATGGCCGACGCCGGCTTGCATGTGGTGGACGCGGCGATAGGCGCGCACGCCGGTGCAGAGGTCCTGCGCCGCCAGCGTCTGGCCGATCGAGCAGATGTCGTCCTTCTCGCCTTCCACCGTCATCAGGCCCATGCGCTTGATCGCGGCCGGGTTGACCGGGCGGCCCCGGTGCACCAGTTTGCCCTGCGGCAGCAGATGCTCCTGAAACACGTCGCGCACGGTCTCGATGTAGAAATCCGCCGGCAGGTCCATCACCGCGAAATATTCGTCGTAGAACGTCTTGATGATTTCGGCCTTTTCCTTCTCGCCCTTGGCGAGGTGATTGGCGAGATCCATGTGCTGCTTGATGTGGCGTTCGAGATTCATCGAGACGAAGGCGGTGAGCTGTACGAAGCCGGGATAGACCTGTCGAAACGCGCCCTTGCACTGCATCGGCACGTAGTTGATCAGGTTCTCCTCGAACCACTTGATCGGCTTGCTCTTGGCGAAGTCGTTGACCTTGGTCGGCTGAATTCGGGTGTCGATCGGCCCCGCCATCAGGGTCAGCGTCGCCGGGCGGGCAGGGTGGTTGTCTTCCGACATCACGGCGGCCGCGGCCAGCGCCGACACCGAGGGCTGGCAGATCGCCACCATGTGCGAGCGCGGGCCCATCTTGTCGAGGAACAGGATCAGGTGATCGGTGTAGTCCTCGAGGCCGAACCGGCCGGCGCCGATCGGAATGTCGCGCGGGTTATGCCAGTCGGTGATGTAGACGTCGTGGTCCTGCAGCAGCGTCTTTACGGTGCCGCGCAGCAGCGTGGCGAAATGGCCTGACATCGGCGCCACCAGCAGCAGCTTCGGCTGCTCCGGCGCGCCTTCCTTCTTGAAACGCAGCAGCGAGCCGAACGGCGTCGAGAAGGTGACTTCCTCGGTTACCGCCAGTTCCTGATTGCCGACCATGATCGTGCCGATATTGTAGTCCGGCCGGCTGTAGGTCAGCGACGTCCGCGAGATCAGTTCGAGCGCCGCGGCGAGCCGCCCGAACGCCTTATCGGACACGCCTTGCGGCACCAGATTGAGATATTTCAGCGCCGCTGCGGCCCCGGTCCGCCATGGCGCCGTGAGGTCCATGTGGTTCTGGTAGGCCTGGTACATCATAGACATCATACAAATCCGCCCCTGTCGGATGGTGCTATGCAATATCGAAGCCAGAGCCGGTTCCATTCGCCCGTTAAACTGGCACGTGGCTTGCTGCGTAAAATGCATGACGCACGGGGTTTGGGCGGCGGCGCCGGCGGCCGATCCGACCCCGGCAGAGGGCGTTTTGGGTTGAGGAAAAGGCCACATGGCGAAAACCACACTGACCATCTCCAGCAAGAACTATTCGTCATGGTCGCTGCGCGGCTGGTTGCTGACGAAGTTCTCCGGGCTGGAATTCGAGGAGGTCGTGACCGCGCCTGACGACGCGTCGGCGCGGGCCGAAATCCTGTTGCTGTCGTCGTCGATCCTGGTGCCGTGCCTGCGCCATGACGGCGCCACCGTCTGGGACACGCTGGCGATCGCCGAGTATCTCAACGAGATCATGCCGGCCGCCGGCCTGGTCCCGGCGGACCGCATCCAGCGCGCCCATTGCTGGTCGATCTGCGGCGAAATCCACTCCGGCTTCACCACGCTGCGGGCCTCGCTGCCGGTCAACCTCAAGGGCCATTTTCCGGGCTTCAAGATCTGGTCGCGGGCGCAGGCCGATATCGACCGGGTCTGCACCATCTGGCGCGAATGCCTGGCGCAATCCGGCGGCCCGTTCCTGTTCGGCGAACGCACCATGGCGGACGCCATGTACGCCCCCGTCGTCACCCGCTTCATGACCTATGACGTCAAGCTCGAGCCCAAATTGGCTGCCTATGCCAAGACCATCATGGCCATGCCCGAGATGCTGGAGTGGATCGAGGCTGCCAAGGCCGAACCCGCCGACATCGAAGAGCTAGAGGTCGAATATTAGGCAGACGCTGCGGCGCACTGCCCGTTTGAGGGGCTTTAGAGCCCCCGGCGGGCCTTGCTCAGGCCGGTATACTGGCGGCGTCCAGGCCATCCCCTGAACTTGCCCAACCGGACCTCCGGCCAGGCGCTTCGGCGCGCGTCTGCGGCCGGCGTGGCGCAAATCGCCGCAGTGCAACGCGTTTGGCGCGGATTTCGCATAGCAACAGGCAGCCGTGAACGCGACGCTGCGAGGCTGCCAAAAATTTGGATGCCTTGCGTGGTCGCGATTTCGCGAACAAGAACCGTGGAGGCTTCGATGAACCAGCATGCCGTCGTGAACAAATTCTCTCACGTCACCCCCTGGAGCTGATCGCCATGTCATCCCAGGAGGAATTAACCTTTGTCGTCGGCCGCTGGCTGTGGCCCTTTATTGTCGTGCTGTATGTGGGGCGTCGGCTCGGATTTTGGCCGATACCTAGCCGTGAACAACGGAGTACAGCGCTCAATCAGTGATTCGGGCGCGGTTCGTTCCTTCCGTGTTCCGAACCTTAAGAGGGCGCGCGCGCCCGTCATGTTTTGGCACAAGGTGCGGCCAGTTGCGGCCGCGCCGGGTCTTTATCGGATAGATCCGCCGTTCTCAGCTCGAGCGGGCCGAAGTAGTGCGCGGCAACCGCCAGCCGACCACCGTGGCCTCGACCGCACCGCCGGTCTTTTCGTTGCGCCATTGGCCGTCGATCCAGCGGCAGGCGAACGGCAGCTGATAGGTGCCGCTGTGATCCTCGCAAAGCACCTCCACGGGCTGGTTCGGCGGCGGCTCCCCGTTGCCGTCAAACTGCGCCAGACGCTTTTCACGCGTTGCCATCTCGTCAATCTCCGCTGCCGGGGCATTGCAAACCCGGGTTTGCCCTGCAAACCCTGCGTTTGAGCTCCGCGGCTAAATCTGTTCCCCGTAACGGACGCAAGCACAGCGCCTGAATGAGGTATCAGTGTGGTATCTCTGGGGTCCGCAGCCGGCTTCACGCAATTTGCCGTGAAGGTGCCATGGCGTTTTCGAGCGAGCATGCGCTCGGACTTTGCGGATGAGAAAGCGAAACGAGAGACTTCACATCATTTGAACGAGGATTTGATGATCGCCCGGATTGTTACGCCTGCCGTTGCCGTTGCCGCGCTGTTGCTGGCCGCCGTTCCTGCGATGCTTCAGGCGCAGGACGTGCCGGGCATCGAAATCTGCACCGTCGAAAAGACCATGGAGCGGCGCACCAGCTGCCTGCAAAGCAATGTCGATTTCCTGCAGAAGACGATCGGCAAGCTGACGCTGGACCATCAACAGAAGATCGATGCCGCCAACCGGCAGATCGAGGCGCTGAAGGGGACGGTCGTGGGCTTGATGAAGTCAGTCGAGGATCTTCAAGCGGCGCAGAAGAAGGCTGCGGATGATGCGAAGAAGCCGGCTGCGGCGCCGGCAAAGGATGCCGCGCCGGCGGCGAAGTGACCCGTGTCATTCCGGGGCGATGCGTTAGCATCGAACCCGGAATGACGAAGGAGAGAAAGTTCAGCCTTACGAGTTCTTCTCGCCGCTCATCACCGGCCCGAACAGCTCCCAGCTCTCGCCCTTGAACCGCATCATCTGAAGCTGTTCGAGCGGCGCGAAATCCGTCGGGCTGGTCTTGATCTTGGTGCCGGGCAGATAGACGCCGAGTTCGAAGTTCAGATTGGCCGCCTGCTTCATGACGTTCTCGCGGGTGAGATCGTCGCCGCACTGCTTCAGCACCTGGACGATACCTTGCGCCACGCCGTAACCGAAGGTGGTGGCGGCGTCTTCCTGGTCGCCTTCGGGATACCACTTGGTCATGAACGCCCGCCATTCGTTCATGGCAGGATCGTTTTTCCACTGCGCGTCCTTGGGGTCCTTCAGATAGGCGGCGCTGAGGATGCCCTGGTCGTTCTCGTATCCGGCGGGCTTCATCACGCCGCCAACCGAGGCCGACACGTTGGTCAGGAATTGCACCGGATTCCACTTCAGCTCGCCGATCTTCTTGATCGCTTGCGCGGCGAATTTCGGCGTTGAGATGTTGATGAAGATGTCGGGGTTGGCGCCCTTGATCTGCACCACCTGCGAATCCACCGTCGGCGAAGACGTCTCGTAGGAGCTTTCGACCACGATCAGCTTGTTGGCCTGATCACCCAGGCCTTCGCGCAATCCGATCACATAGTCCTTGCCGAAATCGTCGTTCTGATAGAGCACCCCGATGGTCTTGCCGGGATAGTTCTGCAGAATGTATTTGGCATAGATGCGGGCTTCGACTTGGTAGCTTGGCTGCCAGCCCATGGTCCACGGGAAATTCTTCGGATCGTTCCATTTCGCCGCACCGGTCGAGACGAAGATCTGCGGCACTTTCTTGGCGTTCATGTATTTCTGGATCGCGGTGTTGCCCGGCGTTCCCAGCGGATTGAAAATCAGCAGCACCTCGTCGGACTCGACCAGCTTGCGGGCCTGCTCGACCGTCTTCGGCGGGCTGTAGCCGTCGTCATAGCTGACGAAGTTGATCTTGCGGCCGTTGATGCCGCCTTCGGAATTGATCTTGTTGAAATAGGCCGCTTCGGTCTTGCCGATGGTGGCGTAGGCCGACGCCGGGCCCGAATAAGGCATGATGTTGCCGATCTTGATCTCGGTATCGGTCGCACCCGGATCGTATTTCTTCTGGGCGTTGGCAGTGCTTGCGACCGCGACGGCGAGTAATCCCGCTAGCGCGAAAGATGTGACATGCTTCGAGATACGGTAGTCCATTCATCGTCCTCCCTGACGTGCTGGCCGATGGCTCTTGCAGTCTTTTGTTTGTAGGGCAGCTTGGTGAGCCGTCGGATCAATGCAACGCCGAGTATGCACGATTGGGATGGTGTTACCAGCGCGGCCTTCAGTCTATAATTTCCGCATAGCGGAACAACGGTTCCCGCGCGCGGCAGCAAGCACGGTCAAATGAAGTGCGCGCCTTCAGGTCATGATGGCGACGCTTCGAACGAAAGCTCAAATCTTCCCAAAAGAAGAAGTCCATGAATCCAGCCAACACGGCGCTCTGGTACATCGAAAGCCATCTGGCCCGGCCGCTGACGCTGGACGAGATCGCCGGCGCAAGCGGCGTCTCGCGCTTCCACCTGGTGCGGGCGTTCGGCGCGGCTTCCGGCCTTTCGGTGATGCGCTATGTGCGTGCCCGCCGCCTGACTAAAGCGGCGCGCGCACTGGCCGCCGGCGCGCCGGACATTCTCAGCCTGGCGCTGGATGCGGACTATGGCTCCCACGAAGCCTTCACCCGCGCGTTCCGCGACCATTTCGGCGTCACGCCCGAGGTGGTCCGCAATGCCGCGTGCCTCGACCGTCTCAAGCTGCAGGAGCCGCTTCTCATGGAGTCCAGTCCGCTCGATCAGCTCAAGCCGCCGCGGTTCGAAACCGGCAAAGCCATGCTCGTCGCAGGGATCGGCGACCGCATCGATCATCAGAACAACGGGGCCGGCATTCCCGGCCAGTGGCAGCAGTTCAACCAGAAGCGCGGCGATGTTCCGAACCGGGTTGGAATCCTCTCTTACGGCGTCTGCTGCAATGGCGATGATTCCGGAAACTTCGATTACATCGCCGGCGTTGAAGTTTCCGATTTCTCGGACCTGCCGCGTGAATTCGCTCGCGTCCGGATTCCCGAACAGAAGTACGCGGTCTTCACCCACGACGAACACGTCTCGACCATTCGCCGCACGGTCAACACGATCTGGAATCACTGGCTGCCGGTCTCCGGCTTCAAGGCTGCGGACGCGCCGAACTTCGAGCGCTACGACGAGAAGTTCAATCCGCTCACCGGCAATGGCGGGCTGGAGATCTGGATTCCGGTGCGGGAGTAGGGCGGCTCAAGGCAGATCAGCCCAGGGGATTTCAACTGCGCGTTTCTTGGCAACGCTTGCTGACAATTTACGCAAGGCAACTCTCGTTGGAATGACGAAGCTTGCGACGAGGGTCATGGCCGCGCCGCGCGCCGAGTCTCCTAACATCCTGTACCCCTTCAATTTTTTCAATCGGCTCGCTTCCCGGCAGTGGCTGCGACGCGCGGTGCCCCGACTGGCCCGGAATTCGCATTGCAGCATAAGTCGTAACGTCCGTCAGGATCGACCAGCGATTCCGAGCGCCTGCCAAAAGCAGAGCAGCAAATTGAACAGGCCTCAGATCCCGTTGAAATACTCAGCTTGGAGGCTGCCATGAATGTGCATGCTACGGTCGACCCCAAATGGTCGGGCCTCACTCGCCCGAACGGCAATCCCCTCCGTCTGAATACGCAGGATTTCGTCGCCATCGATCGCAATCGCGATGCGACCTATGAGGCGACCTATCGCCCGCAGGCGCTCTACAACCGCGCCAACGAAGGTTTCCACGCCAACAACGAAACCTTGCTGCTGCACGAGGTGGCGACAAACCTGCCGATCTATCTCCCCGATACCGGCCCCACCGATTTCCATCTTCACCTTCCGCCGGGCGGCTTTCAGCTCGTGCTGGTCACGTCGGGCGTGTTCACCTTCGATTACGATGGGCGCTTCTACCATGTCGGCCCCGGCGCGGTGATGCTGCAAAGCGCGATCGTGCATCGCCAGCTGTTTTACACCTGGTCCGGTCTGTCCACCGAGGAGAACCTGAAGACGCCGCAGACGGTGGTGCCGGATGCGATTTCCATGGGCTACTCCGGCAAGTTCCTCGAAGCCTTCGTCACCGATCCGACGACCTTTCCGAACCCGACGATCGTCGGCCCGGATCAGATCAACGAAGCCGAAACGCCGCGCGTGGCATGGAGCCACCCGCTGCACGATCGCCCGGCCGAAGCTGGCTTCTGGCTTCAGGACCCGTTGGCGCTGGATGCGCTGTTCAAGCCGCTGGTGGATAGTGCCATCAAGTCGGCGATGCCGGTTTATGTGCGCGATATCGGAATTGAGGTTCCCAGCGGCCGTCTCGTCACCGGCCACATCATCGCGACCGATCCGCGCGGTCAGTCGCTTCTGCCGAAGAGCACTTCGGCAACGGCGGACGCCGCCTCCGTCGCAAAAGGCGAGGTCGTTATCTACCGCGTCATTCGCGGCACAGCCGAATTCAGGGATAGTGCGGGCAAGACGATTGAACTTGCGACCGGGGACTTCGTTACAGCCGGCAAGAACTCGCTCCAACTCACGGGCGTCGGCGAAAATACCCAGCTCCTGCGGCTTGGCCTTCTGAAGGGCATGGAGAGCCTTCGCAGCTGGACGCCAACGCAGCGTGACGAGATTGACGGCCTAGCCGCCAAGATCATCACGCAAAAAGACGTTCGCCCGCTGCGTACCGAAGGCATGCCGGTCGGGTATTTGTACGAGTAACCCGACAGAGTGCATCCGCATCAGGGATGCGGAGGGCGGATGAGCGATAGCTTATTCCGCAGTTCACCGCGGTGATAGATGCCG
>JAIEPP010000176.1 GCA_019748335.1 Xanthobacteraceae bacterium | reverse complement strand
CGCGCCGATCCTGTGTGACGCACGGATGGTCAGCGAGGGCATTACGCGATCGCGGCTGCCGGCCGATAATGAAGTGATCTGCACGCTGCATGACGCCAGCGTGCCTGAACTGGCACTCAAGATCGGCAACACGCGCTCGGCCGCGGCCGTCGAGCTGTGGCGGCCGCATCTCAAAGGCGCAGTGGTTGCCATCGGCAATGCGCCGACTGCACTGTTTCACCTGCTCAACATGCTGGAAGACCCGACATGCCCACGCCCGGCTGCTATCATCGGCTGCCCGGTCGGCTTTGTCGGCGCCGCGGAATCCAAGGCGGCGCTGATCGAAGCGCCACCGGTGCCATCGCTGATCGTCGCGGGCCGGCTCGGCGGGTCCGCGATCACCGTCGCCGCCGTCAACGCGCTCGCCAGCCGCAAGGAATAGATTGTGGGCAAGATCATCTGCACCGGCCTCGGCCCCGGCGATCCCGACCTGATCAGCGTCCGCTCGGACCGGCTGATCCGCGCCGCACGCCATGTCGCGTATTTCCGTAAAGCCGGCCGGCCCGGCCAGGCGCGCCGTATCGTCGAAGGCATGCTGGCGGCTGACGTGACCGAATACCCGATGGAATATCCGGTTACGACCGAGCTGCCGTTCGGCAGCGCCGAATACAATCAGTTGCTGGCGTCGTTCTACGACGATTGGACAACGCGGCTTTCAACGCTGGCCGCGACCAACGATGTCGTCGTGCTCTGCGAGGGCGACCCGCTGTTCTACGGGTCGTTCATGCATCTGCAAACCCGGCTGCAAGGCCGCGCCGAGGTCGAGATCGTGCCGGGGATCAACGGCATGACCGGCTGCTGGAATGCGACCGGGATTCCCATCACCTGGGGCGATGATGTCCTCTCCGTGCTGATGGGCACGTTGCCCGAGGACGACCTGCTGCGTCACATGCAAAGCGCCGATGCGCTGGTGGTGATGAAGACCGGACGTAACCTGCCAAAGGTGCGCCGCGCGCTCGAACGCGCAGGCCGGCTGAATGACGCGTGGCTGGTCGAGCGTGGCACCATGCCGGGCCAGCGCGTGATGCGACTTGCCGAAACCGACATCGGCGAGTGCCCCTACTTCGCGACCATCCTGGTCCACGGCCAGGGCCGCCGCCCGGAGCTGGAGGAATGACCGGCTCGCTGGTGGTCGCAGGCCTCGGCCCCGGAGATTCCGCGCTGGTGACGCCTGAGGTCACCGCGGCGCTGGCGGCTGCGACAGATGTCGTCGGCTATATTCCCTATGTCGCCCGCGTCACGCCGCGCGACGGGCTGACGCTGCACGCGTCCGACAATCGGGTCGAATTGCAGCGGGCGAACGAAGCGCTTGAACTCGCCGCCACCGGCAAGCACGTCGTGGTCGTATCCTCAGGCGATCCCGGCGTGTTCGCGATGGCGTCGGCCGTGTTCGAAGCGCTGGAGAATGCCCCGGCGCTACACGCGCTCGACATTCGCGTGCTGCCTGGCATCACTGCCATGCTGGCCGCCGCAGCGCGTGCCGGCGCGCCGCTCGGCCATGATTTTTGCGCCATCAACCTCAGCGACAATCTGAAACCCTGGGCGCTGGTGGAACGTCGGCTTCGGCTCGCCGCCGAAGCCGATTTCGCCATGGCGTTCTACAATCCCCGCTCCGCGGCCCGTCCGCACCAATTCGCGCGTACGCTGGAAATCTTGCGCGAGGCCTGCGGTGCCGACCGGCTGATTACCTTTGCGCACGCGGTGTCGACGGCAGAGGAACACATCGAGACGGTGACGCTGGCCGAGGCGCGGCCCGAGATGGCCGATATGCGTACCGTCGTGCTGGTCGGCAATTCCGCGACCCGCCGGGTCGGGCGTTACATCTACACGCCAAGGCACGCCGAGTGAGTAAGCCAGTGCATGATCTCACTCACGCTTTGCGCGACCTTGCGTTCCGGCAGGTTCGGCCGGTCAATCATGATGACCGGCAGGCCGAGTGCCCGTGCGGCATCGAGCTTGGCTTTCGCCCCCTCGCCGCCGGCATTTCTCGCAACGACATGCGTGATGCGATGATCGCGCAGCAACGCAAGGTCCCCTTCCGGAGTGAACGGTCCACGCGCCAGCACGATCTCGGCCTTCGGCAGCGGCAACGCCGCATCGGGCGCATCGACCAGCCGCAGCAGATAGAAGTGCTGCGGCTGCGCCGCAAACGGCGCGAGATGTTGCCGGCCGATGGCGAGAAAAATCCGCGCCGGCTGATCCGGCAGCGCCGCGGCCGCGTCCTCGACAGTGGCGACATGTCGCCAATCGTCTCCCGGCTCGGCGAGCCACGATTCGCGCAGATAAGCTATCAGCGGCGTGGCAGTCTTCGCGCAGGCATCGACGGCGTTGCGGCTGATCTGGCTGGCGAACGGATGTGTGGCATCGATCACATGCGTGATGTGTTCGTGCTTGATATAGTCGACGAGCCCGTCGATGCCACCGAAGCCGCCGACCCGCGTCGGCAGCGGTTGCACGACCGGCGTCGCGGTGCGGCCGGCATAGGAGTAGACTCCCGCAACCCCGGCCGCGGCAAGCGCGCGGCCGATCTGGCTCGCTTCCGTCGTGCCGCCCAAGAGAAGGACGCGAAGGACGCGCATCATGTCTGACTCCTCCCCCTCTCGGGCCGCCAATCCCTGGCTCACGATTATCGGCATCGGCGAAGATGGCCTTACGGGGTTGTCGCAATCAAGTCGAGAGGCGCTGGCGAAAGCGGAAATCGTGTTTGGCGGGCCGCGCCATCTCAAGCTTGCCGAAATCGACGCGCGCGGGCGGCCATGGCCGGTTCCGTTTTCGGTGGATCCGGTGCTGACATGCCGTGGCCGCCGAGTGGCGGTTCTCGCTTCCGGCGACCCGTTCTGGCACGGTGCGGGCGGCAGCCTCGCCGCGCATCTGTCTCCAGGCGAGTGGATCGCCATTCCCGCAGCCTCAACGTTTTCGATTGCCGCCGCACGACTGGGCTGGCGGTTGGAAGAAATCGCCTGCCTCGGCCTTCATGCCGCGCCGTTTGAAACGTTGCTGCCGCACCTGGCACCGGCGCAGCGCGCGATCTGTCTGCTTCGCGACGGCAAGGCCGCCGGCGAGTTGGCCGCGTGGCTGACCCAGAAGGGGTTCGGTGCATCGTCACTAAGTGTGATGGAAGCCCTCGGCGGCCCGCGTGAGCGAATTCGCACGACGAAGGCGGCAAGCTTTGACCTCGCCGACGTGGCCGCCCCGGTCGCCGTGGCGATAACAGCGGCAGGCGCCGGGGGATGGTCGCGAGCATCGGGGTTGCCGGACGACGCCTTCGTCCACGATGGCCAGATCACAAAACGCCCGGTGCGGGCGCTGACGCTGTCGGCGCTGGCGCCCCGCCCCGGAGAGATGTTGTGGGATATCGGCGCGGGATCAGGATCGATCTCGGTGGAATGGTGCCTTGCCGGCGGCCGCGCGTTTGCGATCGAGGCGCGCGCCGATCGCGTTGTCAACATTCGAACCAACGCGGTCGCGTTTGGCGTCGCGAACAGCCTGACGATCGTGGAAGGGTCTGCGCCCGCAGCGCTAGCAGAACTGCCGTCTCCCAATGCGGTCTTCGTTGGCGGCGGCTGCGAACAGTCGCTGTTCTACGCGCTGTGGGCGATGATATCAAAAGGGACGCGGCTGGTCGCCAACGCAGTGACGCTGGAAACCGAAGCGCTGCTGCTGGCCGAACATTACCGCCATGGCGGCGAGTTGATGCGGATCGAGCTTGCGCAGGCGGCTCCGCTGGGCAGCATGCGCGGCTGGGTTCCTTCGCGCCCGCTGGTGCAGTGGAGCGTGGTGAAATGAAAATCGCTGGCATCGGTTTTCGCGAAACGGCCGATATCTCCTCGCTGCGCAGTGCGCTGATGTCGGCTGGCGGCACCGACGGCGTGATGGCGCTGGCCACCGCCACGGAAAAAGCCGAAGCCATGGTGCTGGTCGCGCTCGCCGCGGAATTTCATTTGCCGATCCGCGCGATTGCGCCGGATGCGCTGGCCGCCGTCGAAACGCTCACCAAATCAGAGCGCGTGGCCGCGCGGTTCGGCACCGGCAGTCTTGCCGAGGCCGCGGCGCTAGCGGCGGCTGGACCTGCCGCGCGGCTGCTGGGGCCGCGTGCGGTGTCGGCCGACGGCATGGCGACGGCGGCGATCGCGGAAGGAGATGGCCCATGACGGTGCACTTCATCGGCGCCGGACCGGGCGCGCCGGATCTCATCACCCTGCGTGGCCGCGATCTCATCGCGTCGTCGCCGGTATGCCTGTTTGCCGGCTCGCTGGTGCCAAAGGCGCTGCTGGGCCATTGCCCGGCCGGCGCCAAAATCGTCGACACCGCGCCGATGTCGCTCGACATGATCATCGCCGAGATCGAAGCAGCGCATGCTGCGGGACACGACGTGGCGCGGCTGCATTCGGGCGACCTGTCGGTGTGGTCCGCGATGGGCGAACAACTGCGCCGGTTGCGCGCATTGAACATCCCCTACGACGTCACGCCCGGTGTGCCGTCCTTTGCGGCGGCGGCGGCAGCGCTCGGCGCCGAACTGACGCTGCCCGGCATCGCGCAATCGGTGGTGCTGACGCGCACCTCGGGCCGCGCGTCGGCGATGCCCGCGAGCGAAAACCTCGCGGCCTTTGCCGCCACCGGTTCGACGCTGGCGATCCATCTGTCCGTGCACGTGCTGGACAAAGTCATCTCGGAACTCACGCCGCATTACGGCGCCGACTGTCCCGTGGCCGTGGTCTGGCGCGCGAGTTGGCCCAATCAGCGCGTTGTCACGGCGACGCTCGCAACGCTCGATGCCGCCGTTGCCGGGGTGATGGAACGGACGGCACTGATTCTGGTCGGGCGCGCGATCGGCGCGCAGGAGTTCGACGAAAGCCGGCTCTACGCCGATGATTACGATCGCCGCTTTCGCCCCGTGGGCATCGATCCCCGCTTTCCGGAGGACGCGTGATTCCGCCGGGCCTCGTCATATCAGCACCCGCCTCGGGCACCGGCAAAACCACCCTGATGCTGGGCTTGCTGGCGGCGTTTCGTGCGCAGGGGCTTGCCGTGCAGCCGTTCAAGTGCGGACCCGACTACATCGATCCTGCCTTCCATGCCGCTGCGTCCGGGCGCGCTTCGCTGAACCTCGACAGCTGGGCGATGCAGCCGTCGCAGCTAGCTTCCTTGATTCAGGCGGCCGACGGCGCCGATCTGGCGCTGGCCGAAGGCTCGATGGGGCTGTTCGACGGCGTTGCGACAGTCGGCGAGACAGGAACCGGCGCCAGCGCCGATATCGCCGCCCTTGCGGGCTGGCCCGTGGTGCTGGTGCTCGATGTGTCCGGACAAGCGCAATCGGCGGCGGCGACAGCCCTCGGCTTTGCCACGTTACGCAAGGATGTTGCGCTCGCCGGCGTCGTGCTCAACCGCGTCGCCAGTCCCCGACACGAGGCGCTGGCGCGCGCGGGCATGGAAGCGGCGGGGATTCGCGTGCTCGGCGCCTTGCCGCGAAAGGCCTCGGTCGCGCTGCCCGAGCGCCATCTCGGGCTGGTGCAGGCCGAGGAGCAGCCTCGCCTTGCGCAGATTCTTTCCGAGATGGCTGATTTTGTCGCCGCGCATGTCGATCTCGCCGCGCTGCGTGCGATCGCCGCGCAGAGGCCAACGGCGAATGCCGGAGCCGTCAAGATTTCTCCGCCGGGCAACCGGGTGGCGCTGGCGCGCGATGCAGCGTTCTCCTTCATCTATCCGCATTTGCTGGCGGGGTGGCGCGCGGCGGGCGCGGAGATCCTGCCGTTTTCGCCCTTGGCTGACGAAGCACCAGATCCTTCGGCCGACGCCTGCTGGCTGCCGGGCGGCTATCCGGAGCTGCATGCCGGACGGTTGGCGGCATCCACGCGATTCCGTTCGGGGCTCCAAAGTTTCGCCGAAACACGGCCCGTGCATGGCGAGTGCGGTGGCTACATGGCGATGGGCGAAGGCCTGGTCGATGCATCCGGCGTCCGGCATCAAATGGCAGGATTTTTCAGACTCGCCACCTCGTTCGAGAAGCGGCGCATGCATCTCGGCTATCGCCTCGCAGAGCTGACCTCTCCGATTCCCGGCCACCGTGCCGGGGCCCGGCTGCGCGGACATGAGTTCCACTACGCCAGTATCCTCGAACACAATGACGCGCCGCTCGCGCAGGTCGTTGATGCCGCAGGCGCCGCCGTGCCGGAAACCGGATCGAGCAAAAGCTTCGACGGCGGCGGCCGCGCCACCGGCTCGTTCTTTCACCTGATCGCGGAGGCGACATGACCGGCTTTGTCTCCTTTGTCTCGTCCGGGCCCGGCGATCCCGAACTGCTGACGTTGAAAGCCGTGGCGCGGCTGCAGGCCGCCGACGCCGTGCTGTTCGACGATCTGTCTTCAGGGCCGATCCTCGCGCATGTCCGCGCCGGGGCCGATCTCGTCAGCGTCGGCAAACGCGCCGGCCGGGTGTCGCCGCGGCAGCAGCATGTCAGCCGGCTGCTGGTCGATTATGCGACCACGCATGCGAAGGTGGTGCGGCTGAAATCCGGGGACGCCGGAATATTCGGGCGGCTGGAAGAAGAAATCGAGGCGCTGACCGCCGCCGGCATCGGCTATGAAATCATTCCCGGTGTCACCTCGGCCTGTGCCGCAGCGGCCGCGGCCGGCATCCCGCTGACCCGGCGGCAATTGTCGCGACGGGTGCAATTCGTCACCGGCCATGACGTGACCGGCGCGCTTCCCGAACAATTGAACCTTGCGGCGCTGGCGGATCCGTCGGCGACAACGGCCGTCTTCATGGGCAAGCGCACCTTTCCGGAACTGGCGCGGCGGCTGATCGCGGCGGGTTTGCCGGCAAACACCCCGGCCATGCTGGCCGAATCCGTCAGCCAACCCGACCAGCGCCTGACGCGCACGACGATAGCCAAATTGGCCGAACTGATGGCGACCGAGGCGAGCAGCACCCCTGCCCTGATTCTGTATGGGGCGCTGGCGCCGGGCCACTCTTGACTTGGCTTTGGGCTGGTGACAACGCTAGCGAAGACGGTCCCCCACAGTCGAAAGACCGGGGAATCAGGCAAAAGGCACGGAGAATTTCATGCATATCGAACCCGGTCTGGTCGACAGCAGCAAGATCGTCCTGAGCTATGCGACAGCCGCCGCTGCAGGCGCCGTAGCGCTCCGAACCGTCGTCCGTTCGATCGGCGAAAAGGGCCCGGTATCGCTGCTGCTGCGTAGCGCGATCGCCACCGTCTGCGTATTCGTCTTCTTCGAGATCTTGCCGCATTTTCCGGTCGGCGTGTCCGAGGTGCACTTCATCCTCGGCTCGACCTTGTTCCTGATCCTCGGCGCGGCGCCTTCGGCGATCGGGCTGGCGACGGGCCTGCTGATCCAGGGCCTGTTCTTCTCGCCGATCGACCTGCCGCAATACGGCATGAACGTCACCACGCTGCTGGTTCCGCTGTTCGCGCTGTATGCGCTGGCAGGAAAGGTCATCGCGCCCGGCACCGCCTATGTCGACCTGAAGTACAGCCAGGCGCTGACGCTCTCGACCGCCTATCAGGGCGGCGTCGTGGCCTGGGTGGCGTTCTGGGCGATCTATGGCGCCGGTTTCAGCGCTGCGAACCTGTCGTCGGTCGCAAGCTTTGGCGCGGCCTACATGGCGGTGGTCCTGATCGAGCCGCTGGCCGATCTCGCGATCCTCGCCGCCGCGAAGTCGCTGCACGCGCTGCGCGGCTCGCCGCTGGTGACGCAGCGGCTCTATCACGCGGCCTGATCCACGGCCCGAAGAATCGGAGCGCGGCCGCATGTCGGCCGCGTTTTCATTTGTAGCGTTTTTGAGCGAGGCTCGGAGAGGCGGATGATCGAGCTTCTTCTGGTGGGCATCGGCACTGGCAATCCCGAGCATCTGACGCTGCAGGCGATCCGGGCGCTCAACTCCGCCGACCTGATCCTGATTCCGCGCAAGGGCGCGGACAAGGCCGATCTCGCCGACCTCCGCCGCACGATCTGCACCGAGGTGGTGACAAATCCCGCCACGAAAATCGTGGAATTCGACCTGCCCCGCCGCGACCAAAGCAACCCCGATTATCGCCAGGGTGTCGATGACTGGCACGACGCCATCGCCAAGGTCTGGTCCAACACCATCGACTCCAGGCTTTCAGATAACGGATCCGTGGCAATGCTGGTCTGGGGCGACCCGACGCTGTACGACAGCACGCTGCGCATTGCGTCGCGCCTGAAGCCCGCGCCGCGCGTTCGCGTCATTCCGGGCATCACCTCGATTCAGGCGTTGACCGCATCGCATGCGATTCCGCTGAACGAAATCGGTGCGCCGTTTCTGGTCACCACCGGGAGACAGCTACGCGAGGCCGGCTGGCCCGCGGACGCCGATACGCTGGTGGTGATGCTCGACGGCGACTGCGCCTTTATGGATCTCGATCCCGCAGGCGTGACAATCTGGTGGGGCGCCTATGTTGGCATGCCCCAGGAAATCATTCTCGCCGGCCCGCTCGCGGAGACCGGTCCGCGCATCGTGAAAGCCCGTGCGGAAGCCCGCGAAAAGTCCGGCTGGATCATGGACGTCTATCTGCTGAGGCGCGAAGGCTAAGCGGCGGATAAAGCGACAAACGCCATCCGGCTGAAGCGGATTTCCGATCGACCGAATTGAGCGCCTTACGCGCCCGCGGCCGGGAGGCTGGCGGCGGCGATAGCGACGATCTGGGACAGCCGACGTCCGATCCGGGACGGTGCACCGCGCAGGAATGAACGAATCTGTTGCATCTCACATCTTCCATCTGCGCCGGTGGAACAATCGTTCCAGCCATCGCGCTGCACGGAAAATGGTCCCGACCGGCTAAGTAGTCGAGATGCCTGAGAAAATAGCAATGCGCGCGTCGTCCGGACGCCAAATGGCAGTGGAATTATTGCAGCGATTGAGCCCGTGGCGAGGGAAATCTTCTCCCCCGATTCCCCTCACAGACCGGTAATACCGCTGTCGACCGCCAGCGTCTGCGCATTCACGTAAACACTGTCGTCGGACATGAAAAACAGCACGGCATAGGCAATCTCCCAGCCCGTCGCCATCCGTCCGAACGGCGCGCCCGAGGCGCTGCGCGACGGCCGGCCGGCGCTGGTGTGACGGCCCAGCGGCGTATCGACCAGGCCCGGGCAAACGGTGTTGGCGCGGATGCCGCGCCTTGCCCCTTCCTTGGCGACGTTGCGCATCAGGCCGCCGAGGGCTGCCTTCGACGTGTCATAGGCGATCAGCCGCGAGCCGGAACGAAGGCCGGCGATCGACGAGATGAACACGATCGACGCGCCGGGATCGAGATGCCGCAGCGCCTTGCGGCAACACAACATCGGTCCGGTCAGGTTGACCGCGAAGGTATCGTTCCACTCTTTCAAATCGACGCCGTCGAGACCGAGCGCGCCGACGCCGATGCCGACATTGAGCACCATGCCGTCGAGGCCGCCGAGGCCATCCATCGCCTCCTCGATCATCCGGTTCACATCGGCCTCGCGCGCGATATTGGCCTCGATCGAAAACGCCCTGCCGCCTTCACGCGCGATGTGCCCGACGGTGTCGTCGGCGCTGACGCGATTCATGTCGGCCACCGCGACATGGGCGCCTTCCCGGGCGAACACCAGCGACATCGCCCGGCCGTTCCCGACCGGATCGGTCTCGGCGTCGAACGTTCGCTGGCCACCGCCGACCACCAGAATGCGGCGGCCCGCAAGCCGGCCGCGGCCCGGCGCTTCGCCTCTTGATTCCGCACTCAGTTCGCGGACGTAACGAATCTTGTCTGACATTTTTTCATCCCGTGTCGGATTGCAGGCGACTTGCGAAGCACCGGCGATGCGGCTTACGCGGTTGCCGGTTTCTTGCCGGCATTGAACACGGTCATGCCCGCCGACGGATCGAGGTCTGTCTCGGTTGCTTCGGTCAGCCGCGCCATCATCATGTAGAACCCGATTGCGACGATCGATTCGACGATCTCCTGGTCGCTGAAATGATCGCGCATCGGTGCGAATACCTCGCCGGGAACGCGCACATTCTCGATCACTTCACGCCCGAACGACAGCAGCGCGCGCTCGGCCGCGTTGAACGCACCGTCCGCGTAGTTGCCCTGCTCCAGCGCATCGATCTGCGCCTGCGTCACGCCGACGCCGAGCGCAATCGGCACGTGCTGGCGCCACTCATAGGCACCGCCTTCGAGGTGAGCGGCCTGCAGGATCAGCAATTCGCGGTTGACCGCGCCGAGCTTTTGGCGATGCAGGATCGAACTGCCGAGCCGCATCGCGGGGATGATGTTGGCTTCGGCGTGCGCCATCATGCGAAAGATGTTGAGCTTGATCGGCATCCGGTCGAACGACGCGCGGATCTCTCCGGTCGTCTGTTCCGGATCAATCAGGGGTATCCTTGCCACGCGTCTCTCCCTTGGCTTTTCTTGATTTGGCTTTTTCCTTGTCCGGCTTTGCCGCGTTCACATCCCCGACCGCCAGCAAGGACATGAAAAATACGAGGAAGTGATCGACCGCCTCCATGACCTTGCCGTGGGACGACGGCTGCGCGCCCATCACGTAGTGTTCGAGGCGGATGTAGATCAGCCCGGCCGCGAACAGCCGCGCCATCTCGCGCGGATCCGTGGTCGAGATCAGGCCAGCGAGCGCAAAACCGCGAAAATAGTCCGTCATCAGGCGCTGTTCGCGCGAATAGAACTGGTCGGCGAACTTGGCGCGAATGCCCGGCACGCGGTTGCGTTCGGCGGTGATGACCTTCTGAAACTGGTGCTCACGCGGGTCCGACCATTGCGCGACGAGATCGAGCGCAAACTGGCGGCAGAACGCAGCCGGCTGTTTTCGCAACTGCCGATAGCGCGGCGCTTCGAGCCGGCTCGCCGAACTGGCCGGGCCATGCTCGCTGAC
>JAIEPP010000468.1 GCA_019748335.1 Xanthobacteraceae bacterium | reverse complement strand
TCCGGCAGCGCCACCGGACTGGTGTACATCGCCTCGAACGCCCTCGCCTCGGACGATCGCAGCACGAACCAGACGACAAGGCTTACCGTAACCAGCTTGAAGACTGACTTTGCGAATTCCATGAGGCCCTGAGATCCGAAGATCCGGCCCCAGCCCGCCATCGGGGAAATCCGCGAGAAATTCGGCTGGATGCGATCGAGCGCGAGGCCGGGAGCGTTCTGCAGCAGCGAGGCCGCCAGCCCGAACACGATCAGGGTGATCACCAGCGGAAGAACGAAGTGCATCACCTGCAGCCCCACCTCCGACAGCAGATTGTTTGCGTCCGCCGCGGTCCTGAGGCGAAAGCCGTTGGGGTCGTCGATGAAACCCTTCAGGGTCGGCACCAGCTGCTGCACGCCCGGACCGATCAGGAATGCCTGAATCACCATCAGCGCCGCCATCGAGGCGAAGATCGAAGCTTCTCGAGAGACCGGGATCTTGCCCTGCTCGATCGAGTCACGGATCTTCTTCTCGGACGGCTCTTCTGTTTTGTTCTCCTGATCGTTTTCTGCCATGCCTGTTCAGCGGTCAGCGGAAGACCAGCTCATCCTCCTGGTCGGGGTTGAGCTCGATTTCGCCGCGCTCCGCGAGGTCGAGCGCGAGGTCCGTGATCACGCGCCGGGCTTCCAGAACGTCGCGCTGGTTGGAAGGTTCGCCGATGGCCAGTTCGTGTTCGACGACGCGCCTGACGCGCGACGCGACCGAAGACAGGATCATCTCGCGGAAATGCCGGTCGGTGCCCTTCAGCGCAACGACGATCCGGTCGGTCGGCACCTGGTCGAAAATCATGGTGCGCGCCCGCGGCGCGAGGTTGACCACGTCGTCGAAGGTAAACAGCAGCTCCTTCAGGACTTCCGCCGATTTCGGGCGCTTCTCCGACAGACTCTTCAGCATATCCTCGATATGGCCGCGCTCCATCTTGTTGATGATGTCGGCGACGCGCGCGTAGGTGTCGGCCCCCAGGTTTCGGGCGAAGTTCAGCGTAAGATCCTCGTGAAGCGTCTTCTCGATGATCCGCATCGCATCGTCGACGATGGGCTTCAGGCTCAACACGCGGCGCATCAACTCGTTGCGCAGGCCCGAGGGAAGCTGACTCATGACCTTGGCGGCGCAGGCCGGCTTCACCTTGGACAGGATCAGGGCTGCGGTCTGCGGATGTTCCTTGGAGAGATAGCTCGCAAGCGAGTTCTCCGACATCGACGACACCCGTTCCCAGATCGACCGGCTCGAATTGCCCATCAGGTCCGACATGATCGCGGAGACCTGGTCGGGCGGAAGAACGTCGCCGAGCACGGCCTCGAGGCCACCGAGCGAGCCGAGAATGTTTGCGCCCATCGAGAATTGCTGGGCGAATTCCTCGACGATCAGCTCCAGTTCCTGTGCCGTTATCGGCCGCAGCTCAGCCGCGGCCTTGGTGACGATCCGGATCTCCTGCGGCTCGAATTGCTGCAGGACGCTCGCGGCCTCCTGCCGACCCATGGCCAGCAGCAGCGCCGCGACCTTTTCCGTGCCACCCAGCGCGGCAACGCCGCGCTGCTTGATAGGAGCGACGCCAACCGGTCCCGCCATGATCAGGTATCACCGTGACCGCCGAGCGGCCCGACGATTTCCGTCAGGGAGACGCCGAAGCGGGAGTTGTCCTCTTCCACGACGACGACCTCGCCGCGCGCGACGATCCGGCCGTTGACCACGACGTCCACGGGCTCGCCGACCCGGTGATCCAGTGGCACCACGGCACCACGGCCAAGCTTCATCAGGTTTGCCACCGGGATGGTCGCGGAACCCAGCACGACCTGCATGGTGACCGGAATGCGCAAAATCGCCTCGACGTTGGCAAATTTTCCGGCCTCCGCCGCCGTGCGCGCGGCGATTTCCGCCAACCTTTCCAGCGCAGACGTATCGGGATTCTCCCCCCCTGAGGCCGTTGCCCGGTTGACAGAAGACTCATAATCGAAAGGTTGCGCCATTTGGTATCGCCTCTTGGTAAATCCCCGCCCGGAGCATTCCCCGGATTATCCTCTGCCCGCGCTGCGCCCTTCAGGCGACGTTGCGACAAGGCGCGTTATTATGAATTATCCGCATCGGCACAGCCCCTGGCCGTTGCGGCATTGAATCCCCGGCGCGCATCCAGCGCCGCAATCGCTTCGTGTGCTTCGTCGATCTTGGTACTCAGCACGCTGGCAAGCCGCCCCAGATTGGCGGTGGAAGCATGCGCGGCCGTGATGACGGTATCGAAGGTTCCGGCGGTCTCGTTGACGATGGTCGAGAATTCACCTTGATAGCTGCGCAGGCGCGCCAGTTCACGGTGCATCGCGGTCACCCGCATGCTGGTGAAGCCAAGCGCAATCAGCAACACCGCGTCAATGAGATAGGATATCATCGACAAACTCCTGCTTCTGGTCCACGGGATCCGCTACCTGCATGGCGTAATAGCCATCGAGCTGACCGATCTGGCACCAGAAAAGCACCTGGTTGTTGCTCTCGAGCCGGGCCAGCGTGCGCGGCGTGGCCTCGAGTTCGAGGATCTGTCCGACGTGAAATTTCGCGACGTCGCCGAGCGCAAGCATCTGCTCGTCGAGCACGGCGTTCAAGGTCACCTCGGTCCGCTGGACCTCGCTCGCCATCTGCTCGCGCCAGTTCGGATCGGCGGCGCGGCCATCGCTGATGACGACGTGGGCGAGCTTCTGCCGCAACGGATTGAGCGCGGAATGGGGGATGATCAGGAACATCTGCCCACCGCGGTAGAGCGCCTGCAGCATGATGTTCGCACAGACCGACATGTTGCCGCCGCGCCCGATCGCCAGCGAAGCCATGGCGGTCTCGACCCGCTCCAGCCTGAACGTAACCTCCGATGTCGCGGAGAAGGCGGACTGCAGCGCCTTCGCAAAGCGCTCGAACAGGACCTGCACCAGGCGCAGCTCGATGTTCGAGAACGACCGCTCGGCGTCGATCGGCGGCTCGGCGCCATCAGAACCGAACAGCGCTTCGATCATCGTGAACACGAAGTCGCCGTCGAGCATCATGAGGATTCTGGTGTCCCACTGCTCGGCATAGAGAACGGCGCCGACCGCGTTGGCCTCATAGTCCTTGATGATGTCGCCGACGCGACCGTTGTTGATGCCATTGACCGAAAAATAGCAGGGTGTCCCCGCCATCGGCTGAAGACTGTCCGTACACGCCGCCGCCATGCGATCGAAGATCACATTGAGCATCGGCATGCGGTCGATGGATATTCCGGCTGCGTCCAGCAGATGATTCGGCAGCCGTTTCTGCTGCTCGCCGTCAGCGCCTTGCTTCATCATGCTCGTGCAGCCTTCGGTTCGACCTCGGCAATGGGAGCCCTGCCCGGCCCGGCGATAGTCTCGTTCTCGACGACATCGATCGAAGGCCGCTCGTTGCTCGCAATCATCTTGCGGCCGTGCTCGACCGCGATCTGCGGCATGGCGCCGTTCATGAAGGCAAGCAGCGTCTGCTTGACGATGATGTAGGGCCGGCACCGCTTCTCGCGCGTCGTCTTTATCTTCATCGCAAAGGGCGCGATCAGGCCGTAGGAAAGAAAGATGCCGGCGAAGGTGCCGACCAGCGCCGCGCCAATGAAGCCGCCGAGCAGCTTCGGCGATTGATCGAGCGCGCCCATGGCCTTGATGACGCCAAGCACCGCGGCAACGATCCCGAGTGCCGGCAACGCTTCGGCCACCACGACCATGGCATGGTAGGGCGCCAGCTTGCTCTTCACGATGGTGTGGATCTCCTCGTCCATCAGCGCTTCGATTTCGTGCGTCCGGGCGTTACCCATGATGATCAGCCGCACATAGTCGCAGATGAAATGCAGGAGAGAGGCATCCGCGAGCACGCTCGGGAACATCTTGAAGATTTCCGAGGACGCGGGATCGTCGATATGAGCCTCGACCTCGTTGCGGCCCTTGCCCCGCAATTCGCGCATCAGGGAGTGAAGGGCACCGAGCAGATCGAGATAGTAGCGACCGCTGGGCACGGCGTTGGTCACGGCCTGGACCGTTGCAAGTCCGGTGTCCGCGACAACCTTCCATGGATTAGCCATGATGAAGGTCCCCACCGCGGTACCGAGGATGATCACGAACTCCCATGGCTGCATGAGCACGGCCAGATGCCCGCCCATGGCGGAAAATCCGCCAAGCAGCGCCCCGACCGTGATGATTATCCCCACGAAACTGCCCAACGCGCCACTCCATCACCGAACCCACCGGGATGTCTATCCGGCGACGCTTGCGCGAAGCTGGCTTCCCGGTCGCCAGCCCGGCGCAAGCTATCGCCGGCAGTTTGAGACCGTCGAAACGGCCGTTGAGGGTCTACGTCATGCTATCCACGATCGCGGACTACCAGAGAATTTCGAAGGACATGAGCAAGTCGCTTTCGCTCACCGCGAAAAAGCCGGATGTCAACCGCGAGACCACCTACTACCTCGCCAATATCGGCAAGGTGACAAGCATCGACGACTTCCTGAAGGATTATCGTCTCTACTCCTATGCCATGAAGGCCTACGGTCTGAGCGACATGGTCTACGCCAAGGCGTTCATAAGAAAAGTGCTCACGGAAGGCGTCTCCGACAGCAAGAGCTTCGCCAACAAGCTCTCCGATCCCCGCTATCGCGAATTCGCCACCACTTTCAATTTTGCAGCGCTCGGCGCCAACGCGACGAAAACCGCCGCGGCGCAGACCGGAACGGCGACGAACTACGTCCAGCAGGTGATGGAGCAGGACGTGGGCGACCAGAACGAGGGCGTGCGCCTCGCTCTTTATTTCACGCGCAAAGCGTCCTCGATCAAGACTTCCTACCAGATTCTCGCGGACAAGGCTCTGACGCAGGTCGTGCAGACCGCCCTCGGCCTGCCCCCCAGCATCAGCTCGGCTGATATCGACAAGCAGGCCTCGATGCTGACCAAGATGATCAAACTCACCGACTTCCAGGATCCGGCCAAGGTCGCCAAATTCGCGCAGCGTTTTGCGGCGATGTGGGATGCGAACCAGGCCGGCAGCGACAGCAACGGCAACCTCAACAACCCTGCGCTGATCCTGATCGGTCAGTCGACGCCGAGCGGCATGGATTCGGACATGCTCACCAAGCTCCAAAATCTCCGGTTCGGAAAGTAACCCATGCAATCAGCTCTCTATGTCGGATTGTCGGCCCAGGTCGCGCTCGAAAAGCGCATGCAGACGATCGCCAACAACGTCGCCAACATCAACACGGCGGGCTTTCGCACCGACGTGGTGAAATTCGAAACGGTGCTTTCCAGCGCCGGCGCAAGCCCGGTCGCGTTCTCTACGCCTGGCGATAACATCATTTCGCGCGAGACCGGAAACGTCACCGAAACCGGCAATCCTCTCGATGTTGCGGTTATCGGACAATCCTGGCTGGCGTTCGCGGGTCCGAGCGGGACGGCTTATACCCGCGATGGCCGCATGCAGATCGCAGCCAATGGCGATCTGCAAACGCTGACCGGCTTTCCGATCGTCGATTCCGGCGGAGCACAAATCGTTCTCGATCCCAATGGCGGGCCGATATTGATCGCCCGCAACGGCGCCATCACCCAGGATCGCAACGAAGTCGGCACGCTGGGACTGTTCAATATACCCGCCGACGCAAACCTGCAGCGTTATGGTACTTCCGGCGTCATCCCGGACCGCCCTGCCACCGCCATCAGCGATTTTGCCAGAGACGGTTTTCGGCAGAACTACGTGGAGGGGTCGGGCGCGAATCCAATGGCCGAACTCACCCGCCTGATGTCGGCGTCGCGCGCGTTCGACGGAACGAACTCGATGATGGAAGCTACCGAAAGCTCCATGCAGAACGCGATCCGGACCCTCGGCGACCCCAGCAAATGATGGGGCATTCACTTCACGCCGATGAGCGGATCGGACTCGGGGGATTTGCTTGAACGCTTTGCGGCAACTTGAATGGGCGCTGCTCGAACTTCAGCAGAGTGCCCCCCTGGCGAGCGTCAGCGGCGCGATCTCGGAGATTGCGCCAACGCATTTTCGCGTCTCCGGCCTGTCCCGCTTTGTCCGGCTTGGCGACCTCATCGGCGTCAACTCGACGCGCCAGTCCCAGATCGGGGAAGTGATTCGCATCGACAACGACGGCATCGTCGCCAAGCCGTTCGATCGGCAATTCGCCGGCGGTCTCGGTTCTGTTGCATACCGGATGCCACCACTGTCGTTCGCGCCCGATCCGAGCTGGAAGGGTCGCGTCATCAACGCTCTCGGCGTTCCCTTGGACCGGCTGGGCCCGCTGATTCCCGGATCACATGCCGTTTCGGCCGAGGCGGAAGCGCCGCCGGCCATGAAACGTGCGCGCGTCCACAAGCCGCTGCGCACCGGCGTTCGCGTCATCGACCTGTTTACGCCGATCTGCGCCGGCCAGCGCGTGGGCATCTTCGCCGGCTCGGGCGTCGGAAAGTCGACGCTGCTCGCGATGCTCGCCCGCAGCGAAGGATTTGACACCGTCGTCCTCGCTTTGGTGGGAGAACGTGGCCGGGAGGTCCGTGAGTTCGTCGAGGACGTCCTTGGTCACGACCGCGAACGGGCCATAACGGTGGTCTCCACAGGCGACGAAAGCCCGATGATGCGGAGGCTTGCACCGAAGACCGCGATGGCGATCGCCGAGTATTTTCGCGATCGCGGCGAATCAGTCCTGCTCGTGGTCGATTCGATCACCCGGTTTGCCCATGCCGCCCGCGAAGTTGCGCTCGCCGCTGGCGAGCCGGCAGTCGCGCGCGGTTACGCGCCGTCGGTCTTCACCGATCTGCCGCGCCTGCTGGAACGGGCAGGCCCCGGAGAAGAGGGATCCGGGACGATCACCGGAATCTTCTCCGTGCTGGTCGACGGCGACGATCACAATGAGCCGGTCGCCGATACCATTCGCAGTACACTTGACGGGCACATTGTGCTCAACCGGCACATTGCGGACCAGTCGCGCTATCCAGCCGTGGACGTTCTGGCCTCCGTCTCCCGTCTGGCGCATTGCGTCTGGGACCCCGAGGAGCGCGAACTGGTCAGCAAACTGCGCGCCATGATCGCGAAATACGAGGACACGCAGGACCTTCGGCTGATGGGGGGATATCACTCCGGGCAGGATCCCGGCCTCGACCAGGCGGTTGACCTCGTGCCGAAGATCTATGACGCGATGCGGCAGCAAGCTTCGGCCGAGCCAAGCGCGGCTCCGTTTCGCGAACTGAGAGACATGCTCAAAGGTGACAAGAAGGGCCATACGGCGAATAGCCCGTCTCCATAGATCCCAGATCAAGCAACCCGGTCACCGGTCGCGACGGATACTTCCGCACCGTGAAACACCCGAATGGCTGCGCGGCCCACGGGTGCGCGAAACGATCGACGGTGCGAAAGCCGACTTCCGAATAAGCCCACAACCTTCAGTTGTCGCTACCGTTGTATTTCAACAACCATCGCGCGCAACGGTTGCAGCCGATCTTTGCGGATCGTGATGCACATCACCCGATCATGCACACCCACTGCTCAAGCTGCATCAACATCAGTCAAACGGGGGACAAGAATCATCTCGGAATTCCCGCCTGTGACAGACGCATGAAGAACAGCATTCTCCATAATGTGTTCTCGAAGCAACACATCGAGTTGTGCGCCGTGACAGACTCCAACAACACTTAGCTAACAGTGCACTCCAAAGTTCTCTACTTGCTTTTCTTCCGAAGCTCATTCATCGTTTCATATAACAAAACAAACTTTGCTTGAGACTTGATGCAGGAGCCTCGGTTGATGAGTTTCGATCCATCGTCCGGCAGTGATGGCAACAGCCTGCATTCGTCAACGCCGCGATCGTCATGCCGCCGAAACTCTCGGTGGTCGGCAAGCCAGAACCGTCGCGCAGCGCAGCGCGCCATCGAACAACAACCAACAAGAACAGGTTCGGCAAATATCAGCGGCAGCGTTTCTTGCATTGAAGGATGGCGAGCTGCGGCCGAAGGCGACTTCGGGACCACGTGGCCGAAACTTCTGAGACGAGATGAATGATGCACTTCGCGCGCGAAGCAGTTGAGCTGCTGGTTCAGGCGGCCACGGCTTGGTATTTCGAGGGCGATCGACACGGGTTGCGCGATCGAGAATGGATGGCCCTGCGCTTTCTGGGGCGCGCCAACCGTTTCTCGCGAACGCCATCGGCACTGGCCGGCTTCATCGGCGCCACGAGGGCCACCGCGTCACAGATCGTGAAGACCCTCGAGGAAAAATCATATTTGGTGCGAAAGCCTTCTCGAGAAGACAAGCGCTCGGTCACGCTCTGCATCACCGCGCAAGGTGAAAAGTGCCTTGGGCAGCACGACCCGATCAATCATGTGTTGAACGCTGTTGCCGCGCTCGACACGGAGGAGTGCACCAAACTGCGGGATTCTCTCAGAGATATCCTGAACAACCTGGACCCCACCCACCATCGTCTCAATGCCCGCACCTGCAGAGACTGCATGTTTCTCGCCGAACGCAGCCCGGTTACGGACACCGGCAAGGCGCCCGCGGCTGTGGAATACAAGTGCAGGCTCTATCGCGTCCCGATCTCGCATGAAGAGACCGAACTTCTTTGCACAAGTTTCGAGTGCGCCACCGCTCGCCCGAAGATCGACGAACATATCGACAGGGCACGCTTCGCCGGCCAGGATTGACGTCGCGGCGACGGCGCTAGTCCGGGTAGCCGAGGATCGCCTTCACTTCGAGATATTCTTCAAATCCGAACACCCCGAACTCACGCCCGTTGCCGGACTGCTTGTAGCCGCCGAACGGCAGGCTGCGGTCGAACGGCGCGCCGTTGAGGTAGACGCGCCCGGCGCGAATGCGGTTGGCAACCGCGCGGGCGCGATCGGGGTCCTTCGATTGCACGAAACCCGCCAATCCGAACGGCGTGTCATTGGCGATTTCGATCGCCTCCTCCTCAGTATCGTAGCTGATGATCGACAGCACGGGACCGAAGATCTCCTCGCGCGCAATCTTCATCTTCGGCGTCACGTCGCCGAACACGGTCGGGCGAACAAAGTATCCGCGGTTGATTTCGGCCGGCCGCCCCGTCCCCCCGGCCACCAGCGTCGCTCCCTGATCGACGCCCGACTGAATCAGTTGCTGAACCTTCTCGAACTGCGCCTGACTTACCAGCGGCCCCATGGTCGATGTCGGATCGAGCGGGTCGCCGAGACGAATGCTGTCAACCGCCTCACGCGCGGCGGTGAAGGCCGCGTCCCGCTGCGCGCGTGGGATCAGCATGCGGGTGGGCGACTGGCAGTTCTGGCCGGCATTGGTGTAGCAGGCGTGAACGCCCTGGGTCACGGCGGTTTTCAGGTCGGCATCGCCGAGGATGATATTGGCGGACTTGCCGCCCAGTTCCTGCGCGACGCGCTTGACCGTGTCTGCCGCAAGCTTGGCTACCCTGATGCCGGCTGTCGTCGATCCAGTGAAGGATACCATGTCGATCTCGGGATGCGCGGCGATCGCCTCGCCCACCTCGGGGCCATCGCCGTTGACGAGATTGAAGACGCCCGCCGGGACGCCGGCGGCATCGACGATCTCGGCAAACAACATCGCGCTGAGCGGCGCGATTTCGCTCGGTTTCAGCACGACGGTGCATCCGGTGGCGAGCGCGGGTGCCACCTTTGAGGCGACCTGGTTCAGCGGCCAATTCCACGGCGTGATCAGCCCGCAGACGCCGATCGGTTCGCGGCGGACGATCCCGTTCCCCATTCGCTCCTCAAACCGGTATTGAGCGAGCACGCGCGCAGCTTCCTCGAAATGAAACAGCGCCACCGTTGCCTGGCGTTCGGTCGCGAAGGTGATCGGCGCGCCCATTTCGAGCGTCATCATCCGCGCCAGTTCCGGCAGGCGCGCCCTGAAACCTTCGATGATCTTCCGAAGCCATGACAGCCGCTGCTCGACACTCGCAACGGAATAGGTTGCAAACGCGCGGCGCGCCGCGCGGGCAGCCCGATCCACATCCGCAACCGAGCCCAGGCTGATCTGCGCGAACGTCTCCTCAGTCGCGGGATTGACAATGCCCAGGGTTGAGGGCGTGGCGGGATCGACCCAGGCGCCGTCGACGTAGAATTTCAGTTTTTCCATCATTCCGATCCGAGCTCCGCGCGACCGTGCGCCACCGCTTGCGGTGTGTAGGCCTTAGAGGTGCCTGCCCTCATCCACCGGCACCACGATTCCCGTCGAGCTGGTCAGATTGACGATGCAGGCGATCGCCGCGCGAGCGACATCGTCGGGCGTGGTGACATGGGCCAGCGGCAGTTTTTCGGCGATCTTCTGCAGCTGTTCGCGGGTCCGCCCTGCGACGAAATCCGTATCCACGCCGGCCGGAGAGACCGAGAACACGCGGATTTTCGGCGCCAGCACTTTCGCCAGCGCGATCGTGAGCGCGTCGACGCCGGCCTTCGCCGCCAGATAGGCCAGGCTGCTGCCGATACCGGTGCGCGCCGCGATCGATGAAACGTTGACGATGACAGCCCCGCTGCCGCGCTCCAGCAAGGGGCGGCAGGCGCGGACCATCGCGAACGGTCCGCGCAGATTGAGCCTGACGGTTCGGTCGAAGAGTTCGTCCGTCAATCCGTCGAGATCGGTGGCGGGCACCGGGGTCGTGGCGCCGCCGCAATTGACCAGCACGTCGAGCCGTCCGTAGCGCTGGTCGACCGCCGCCACGGCCTCGGAGATCGAGGCGGGATCGTCGATCGCGATCCGCAAGGCAAGATGCCCGCCGCCGTGCAGCCCGCCGACCACCTCGTCCGCCATCGCGCGGCGGCTGTTGTAGCCGACCACGACAGCGCAACCCATCGCGGCAAGGCGCGCCGCGATGGCCCTGCCGATGCCGCTGTTGCCCCCGGTGACC
>JAIEPP010000568.1 GCA_019748335.1 Xanthobacteraceae bacterium | reverse complement strand
TCGGCGGCATCAAGGACATGGGCGGGCTTCCCGACATGATCTTCGTTATCGACACCAACAAGGAAGACATCGCGATCCAGGAAGCGCAGCGGCTCAACATTCCCGTTGCGGCGATCGTCGATACCAATTCCGACCCCAAGGGCATCACCTTCGTGGTGCCGGGCAATGACGACGCCGGCCGCGCCATCTCGCTGTATTGCGACCTGGTGGCCCGCGCCGCCATCGACGGCATTTCGCGCGCCCAGGGCGAATCCGGGATCGACACCGGCGCTTTCGCCAAGCCGGTCGTGGAAGAAGTCGTGGCCGCTCCGGCGCCGACCGGCTTCCAGGGTCTGGCCGGCCCGCGCGGCACCGCCGACAACCTCAAGAAGCTCACCGGCGTGTCGGGTGCGATCGAGAAGAAGTTCAACGACCTCGGCATCTTCCACTACTGGCAGCTCGCCGAACTCGATCACGACACCGCGCACAAGATCGGTGAAGAGGTCGGACTCCCGAGCCGCGCCGATGGCTGGGTCGCCCAGGCCAAGACGCTGACCGCGGAAGCGGAATAACGCCAACACCGGGTGGCCGGCTCTGTTCGGCCACCGGTTCATTTTCCCGATACGGCATCCCGGTAGCTGATAGCGGTACGGCGCAAAGCACGCGCCGCGCCCGCGGCTAACAGGCAAGAAGGATTTCCCACGATGGCAACGATCTCTGCTGGCATGGTCAAGGAACTGCGCGAGTCGACCGGCGCAGGCATGATGGACTGCAAGGCAGCCCTCACCGAAACCGACGGCGACATGACGGCGGCGCAGGATTGGCTTCGCAAGAAGGGCCTGTCGAAGGCTGCCAAGAAGGCCGGCCGCGTTGCCGCCGAAGGCCTGATCGGTGTGGTGACCTCGGGCACCAAGGGTGTCGTGGTCGAAGTCAATTCGGAAACCGACTTCGTTGCCCGCAACGAGCAGTTCCAGGGCCTGGTCAAGATGGTCGCCCAGGTCGCGCTCAAGGCCGGCGCCGACGTCGAGAAGATCAAGGCGGCGAAGGTCGGCGACGTCAACGTCGAGACCGCGATTGCGGACGCGATCGCCACCATCGGCGAGAACATGTCGCTGCGCCGTGCGGCCCTGCTGGAAGTCAGCAAGGGCGTGGTGGCGAGCTACGTCCATGGCGCGGTCATCGACGGCGCCGGCAAGATGGGCGTGCTGGTCGCGCTGGAGTCCACCGGCCAGACCGACGAACTCGCGGCTCTCGGCCGCCAGTTGGCCATGCATGTGGCTGCCACCAATCCGCAGGCGCTCGATCCGGCCGGTCTCGATCCGGCGACCGTGAAGCGCGAAAAGGACGTGCTGGCCGACAAGTATCGCCAGCAGGGCAAGCCGGAGAACGTGATCGAGAAGATCGTCGAGTCCGGCCTGAAGACCTATTACAAGGAAGTCTGCCTGCTGGAGCAGGCCTTCATCCACGACACCGGCAAGTCGGTTGCCCAGGCGGTCAAGGAAGCCGAAGGCAAGGTCGGCGGACCTGTGAAGATTACCGGCTTTGTGCGCTATGCTCTCGGCGAGGGAATCGAAAAGCAGGAATCCGATTTCGCTGCCGAAGTCGCGGCGGCCAGCGGCAAGAAGTAACCGCTGTCAGAACCGCCTTCCGGCGCCAGAGCGCCGGAAGTCTTTGGCGCGGGACAAGGAAGCGAGCAGCAATGGCTGAGCCGGTCTATCGTCGCGTCGTGATCAAGCTCTCGGGCGAGTATCTCGCAGGCAGCCAGTCCTTCGGCATCGACCAGCCCACCATCGACCGCGTCGCCGACGACCTGATCGCGGCCCAGAAGCTCGGCGTCGAGGTGGCCGTCGTGATCGGCGGCGGCAACATCTTTCGTGGCGTCGAAGTTTCCGCGCGCGGCGTGTCGCGTCCGACCGGCGACACCATGGGCATGCTCGCCACCATGATGAACTGCCTGGCGCTGGAAGCGGCGATCGAGCGCAAGGGGACACCGGCCCGGACCCTGTCGGCGTTCGTGATGCCCGAGATTTCCGAACTGTTCACCCGCAGTGCAGCGCACAAATACCTCGCAGAGGGGCGAATCGTCCTGCTCGGCGGCGGAACCGGCAACCCGTTCTTCACCACCGACACCACAGCGGTGCTGCGGGCGGCTGAAATCGGCGCCGAGGCGGTGCTGAAGGCCACCAATGTCGACGGTGTCTACAGCGCCGATCCCAAAAAAGACCGGTCCGCCAAGCGTTTCGACCGCCTGACGCATTCGCAGGCGATCGAAGGTGGCTACAAGGTGATGGATGCAACCGCATTCGCGCTTGCCCGCGAGACGTCGCTGCCTATCATCGTGTTCTCGATCGCCGAGCCGGGTTCGATCGGCGCGATCCTGCGCGGCACCGGCCACGGCACTGTTGTCGCCGGCTGACCGTAGGCCGGTCATTTGCCGATGCTGTTTCGACCCGCGGGCCTGATGATGCCGGCGGTTGGTTTCTAAGGAGGGGAGAGCGTTATGCCCACGCCAGGTTTTGACATCAACGAAGTGAAGCGCCGCATGCAAGGCGCCACCCAGGCGCTCAAGCACGAACTCGGCGGTTTGCGAACCGGCCGTGCGGCGGCGTCCATGCTGGAGCCGGTGCAGGTGGAAGCCTATGGCTCGCACATGCCGCTGAATCAGCTTGCGACCGTCAGTGTGCCGGAGCCGCGGCTGCTCTCGGTGCAGGTCTGGGACAAGTCGATGGTCAAGGCGGTAGAGAAGGCGATCGTCGATTCCAATCTCGGCCTCAGCCCTGCCACCGAAGGACAGGTGCTGCGTCTGCGGATTCCGGAACTGAACGAGGAACGCCGCAAGGAGCTGGTAAAGGTCGCGCACAAATATGCCGAGGCCGCCAAGGTCGCCGTCCGCCATGTCCGCCGCGACGGGCTCGACACCGTCAAGAAGCTCGAGAAGAATCACGAGATCTCCGAAGACGACCAGGAGCGCCTCGCCAACGACGTGCAGAAGGCGACCGACGGCATGATCGCCGAAATCGATCAGTTGCTTGCCGCCAAGGAAAAGGAAATCCTCACCGTTTAACGGCTCGAGGCCGAGACGGTCGGATCGAGGCTGTGAAATCGAGAGATCTGGGTAATCGAGAGATCGAGATTTGGGACTGGTCCTGGAATTTGAATGATGTCTAACGCCGCGGCCCCAGCAACCGAAGGATCGGATCGAACCGTTCCGTTGCATGTGGCGATCATCATGGATGGCAACGGGCGCTGGGCGGCGGCGCGCGGCTTGCCGCGCGCGGAAGGCCATCGCCGCGGCGTCGAGGCGCTGCGCCGCGTGGTTCGCGCCGCCCATGAGCTCGGTGTGCTGTATCTCACGATTTTTTCGTTCAGCTCGGAGAACTGGTCGCGTCCGGCGACCGAAATCGGCGACCTGTTCGGCTTGCTCCGTCGTTTCATCCGCAACGATCTGGCGACGCTGCACCGTGATGGCGTCCGCGTCCGCGTGATTGGCGAGCGGGAAGGGCTGGACCCGGATATCTGCGCGCTGCTCAACGAAGCCGAAGAACTGACCAAAGCCAACACCAAGCTCAACCTCGTGGTCGCGTTCAACTACGGCTCGCGCCAGGAAATCGCCAAGGCCGCGCAACGGCTGGCGCGCGAGGTCGCCGAGGGCAAACGCGACGCCGATTCGATCGACGCCGACGCACTTGGGCAATATCTCGATGCGCCCGACATTCCCGATCCCGATCTGATCATCCGCACCAGCGGCGAACAGCGGCTGTCGAATTTCCTGATGTGGCAGGCTGCCTACAGCGAACTCGTATTCGTGCCGATCCACTGGCCGGATTTCGACAAGGCGGCGCTGGAAAGTGCGATTGCCGAATACGCCAGACGAGAACGCCGTTTCGGCGGTCTGGCCGCGAAAACCGGCTCGTGAGCGAGCGCGAAGCCGCGCCGGCGGCAACGGAGACCGCGCCCGAGTCCGCTTCACGCAATCTCCTGATGCGCATCCTCGTCGCCGCCGTGCTGATCCCGCTTGCCATAGCCATCGCCTATGCCGGCGGCTGGCTCTGGACCGCGCTGGTGACGGCAGCCGCGATCGGCCTGTTCGTGGAGTGGCTGTCGGTCGTGGGCCTCGCGGATGCGGTGGCTCTGGCCATCCGAGGCGGCGTTGCGCTGGCGATCGGAGGGATTTGCTTTGCCGTCGGACGGATCGACGCGGCATTGATCGTACTCGCGATCGGCCTGGTCGCGGTCGTATGGACCGCGCTGGCTCGGCGAGGGTGGGCCGCAACGGGGTATTGCTATGCGGCCGCCGCCGAGATCGCCTCGGTGCTGCTGCGCCTCGATCCCGCCAAGGGCTTTGCCGCGCTGATGTTCGTGCTTTTCATCGTCTGGGTGACCGATAGCGGCGGCTATTTCGCCGGCCGCGGCATCGGCGGCCCGAAACTATGGCCGCGGGTCAGCCCGAAAAAGACCTGGGCCGGGGCGGTTGGCGGCCTTCTCGCCAGCCTCGGCGTGGCATGGGGATTTGCCGCGCTGGACCTCGGCAAGACCGGTCATCTCTTGCTCGCGGCCGGCGTTCTGTCGGTCGCTTCGCAGCTCGGCGATCTCTTCGAATCCGCCGTGAAGCGGCATTTTGGCGTAAAGGACTCCAGTCACATCATCCCCGGCCATGGCGGGCTGATGGATCGGCTGGATGGATATGTCGCCGCCGTCGTTCTGGCGGTACTTTTCGGGTTCCTCCGCGGAGGCGTCGATGGCGTCGGCCGCGGTCTTATGATTTGGTGAAACGATGAGCGCTGTTCCATTGCGTAACAACAAGGCCGCGCTGTCAGGCGCACGTACCGTCACCGTGCTGGGCGCCACCGGTTCGATCGGCGACAGTACCATGGATTTGCTGCGCGGCGCGCGCGACCGCTACCAGGTTGAGGCGCTGACGGCGAATTCCAACGTGGCGGGTCTCGCCAAGCTCGCGAAGGAGTTCGGCGCGCGATTTGCGGCGGTGGCCGATCCCGCGCGGCTCGGCGAGCTGAAGGATGCGCTGGCCGGTACCCGCACCGAATGCGGCGCCGGCGAAAGCGCCATCATCGAGGCCGCCGCGCGTCCCGCCCACTGGGTGATGGCGGCTGTCAGCGGCGCGGCTGGCCTCAAGCCCGCGCTCGCCGCCGTCGATCGCGGTGCCACCGTCGCGCTCGCCAACAAGGAATGTCTGGTGTGCGCCGGCGATTTCTTCATGCAGCGCGCGGCGAAAGCAGGGGCCTGCATTCTGCCCGCGGATTCCGAGCACAACGCATTGTTTCAGGCGCTCGCTTCCGGCAACCGCGAGGAGCTGGTGCGCGTGATCATCACGGCGTCCGGCGGGCCGTTCCGCACCTGGGCTGCCAGCGACATCGAGCAGGCGACGCTGGCGCAGGCGCTGAAACACCCGAACTGGAGCATGGGCCAGAAGATCACGATCGATTCGGCCTCGATGATGAACAAGGGCCTCGAAGTCATCGAGGCCTCCTATCTGTTTTCCCTTGATGCTGACGAGATCGACGTTCTCGTGCATCCGCAGTCGATCATCCACGGCATGGTCGAATTCTCGGATCGCTCGGTGATGGCCCAGCTCGGCGCACCCGACATGCGGATTCCGATCGCGCATTGCCTGGGCTGGCCGGATCGAATCGTCGGTCCGTCGGCGCGGCTGGATCTCGCCAAGATCGGTCAGTTGACGTTCGAGGCGCCCGATTTCGAGCGGTTCCCGGGGCTGCGGCTGGCCTACGACGCGCTGCGCACCGGCCGTGGCGCGACCACGGTCTTCAATGCCGCCAACGAAGTGGCGGTCGCGGCCTTCATCGCCGGCCAGATCAAATTCGGCGCGATCGCGCGCCTGGTCGAGGCCACCATGAACGACTGGATTCGCTCCGGAAATCTGGCGCCTTTGACCTCGGCCGATGACGCGATTTCCGTTGACCATAACGCGCGAAATAAAGCTGCCTCCCTATTGCCTCAAATTGCCTTAAAGGCATCCTAGAGGGTTAAGGACGGGGCTTTCGGCTCGCGTCGAGGGGAATCGAATGACTGAGTTTTTTCTACATAGTTTCAACACGTTGAGCCATGGGCTCATCGGTTACATCATTCCCTTCCTGTTCGTCCTGACCATCGTCGTTTTCTTCCATGAGCTTGGCCACTTCCTGGTCGCCCGCTGGGCGGGCGTGAAGGTGTTAACGTTCTCGCTCGGTTTCGGGCCGGAACTCGCCGGGTTCAACGACCGCCATGGCACCCGTTGGAAGATCTCCGCGATCCCGCTCGGCGGCTATGTGAAGTTCTTCGGCGACGAATCGGAAGCCTCGACGCCGGCCTCCGCCGAGACGCTTGCCCGCATGTCCGAAGAGGAGCGGGCGGGCAGCTTCCATCATAAAAAGGTCGGTCCTCGTGCGGCGATCGTCGCCGCCGGCCCGATCGCGAACTTCATCCTGGCGATCGTGATCTTCACCTGCCTGTTCACGTTCTTCGGCAAGCCGAGCACGACCGCGCGCGTCGACAAGGTCGAAGCCGACAGCGCGGCTGCCAAAGCAGGTTTCCAGGTCGGCGACGTCGTGACCGTGATCGACGGCAAAACCATCGGCAGCTTCTCCGACATGCAGCGCATCGTCGGCATTCATGCCGGCGACAAGCTGAACTTCACCATCAAGCGCGGTGATTCCACGCTGCAATTGCAGGGCACGCCGGAACTTCGCGAAGTGAAGGATGCGTTCGGCAACGCGCATCGGCTCGGAGTGCTCGGCATTACCCGCGCGACCTCGGCGGGCGATACCGTGACCGAGCGGGTCGATCCCGCGACCGCGCTCTGGCTCGGCGTCAAGGAGACCTGGTTCGTGGTCGACCGCACACTGGCCTATATCGGCGGCGTCTTCACCGGCCGCGAAGCCGCCGACCAGGTCGGCGGTCCGCTGCGGATCGCGCAGATCTCGGGGCAGGTCGCCACCATCGGCCTGACCGCCCTGATTCACCTCGCCGCGGTGCTGTCGATCTCGATTGGCCTGTTGAACCTGTTTCCGGTGCCGCTGCTCGATGGTGGTCACCTTTTGTTCTATGCGGTGGAGGCCGTTCGGGGGCGTCCGCTGTCGGAGCGGGCCCAGGAAGTGGGCTTCCGAATCGGGTTGGGTTTGGTGCTGATGTTGATGGTGTTTGCGACCTATAACGACATCCTGCACCTGGCGGCATCGTGAAGCGGCTTTTTTGTGACGTTGCCCAATGGCAACGTCTTGGAATGAAAATGGAATCGCATCGCGATGCCGTGTTTGCCGCCCCGGCGAAATTGGCTACAAGCAGTGCAACAAATGGGAATCTGCCGGTTCGTAGGGGTGCGGGCCGGCATCGGGATGATAAGGGCGCGTTGCGCATGAATTTTGGAATGCGAGTGCGGGGGGGCTTGTTGGCCGCCCTGATCATGTTCGCCGCGCCGGCAGCAGCCACGCTGGCTGCTGTGCTTGTGGCTGCGCCGGCTGCGGCGCAGAACGTGGCTTCGATTGCGGTCGAGGGTAACCGGCGCGTCGAGGTCGAGACCATTCGCTCCTATTTCAAGCCGGGTCCCGGCGGGCGTCTGACCCAGGCCGAGATCGACGACGGCCTGAAGGCGCTGATCGAGACCGGCTTGTTCCAGGACGTCAGGATCAACCAGGCCGGTGGCCGCGTGGTCGTGGTCGTGGTCGAAAATGCCGTGATCGGGCGCATCGCCTTCGAGGGCAACAAGAAGGTCAAGGACGAACAGCTTTCGGCTGAAATCCAGTCCAAGCCGCGCGGCACGTTTTCGCGCCCGATGGTTCAGTCCGATGCCCAGCGCATCGCCGAAATCTACCGACGTTCCGGCCGCTATGACGTGCGCGTCACCCCGGAAATCATCGAGCAGCCGAACAACCGCGTCGATTTGATCTTCACCGTCACCGAAGGTGGCAAGACCGGCGTCAAATCGATCGAATTCGTCGGCAACGTCGCGTATTCGGCCTATCGCCTCAAGGACATCATCAAGACGCACGAATCCAACCTGCTGAGCTTCCTCGGCGGCAACGACGTCTACGATCCGGACCGTGTCGAGGCCGACCGCGACCTGATTCGCCGCTTCTATCTCAAGCACGGCTTTGCCGACGTACAGGTGGTGGCCGCGCTGACCGAATATGACCCGGAGCGAAAAGGCTTCCTCGTCACCTTCAAGATCGAGGAAGGCCAGCAGTACCGGGTCGCGTCCGTCGATTTCCAGACCAGCATCGGAACGCTCGATGCGGCATCGATGCGCAGCTTCAGCCGTGTCGGCGTAGGCTCGCTCTACAACGCCGAAGCGCTGGAGAAATCCGTCGAGGAAATGCAGATCGAAGCGTCGCGTCGCGGCTATGCCTTCGCGATCGTGCGTCCGCGCGGAGACCGCAATTTCGAGCAGCATACGGTTTCGATCGTGTTCGCTATCGATGAGGGCCCGCGCACCTATATCGAGCGCATCAATGTCCGCGGCAACACCCGTACCCGCGATTACGTGATCCGCCGCGAGTTCGATCTTTCCGAAGGCGACGCCTACAACCGCGCACTGGTCGATCGCGCCGAGCGCCGGCTGAAGAATCTCGACTTCTTCAAGAGCGTGAAGATCGTCACCGAGCCCGGCTCGTCGACCGATCGCGTGATCCTGATCGTTGATCTGGAAGAAAAATCGACCGGCGACTTCTCGGTTTCGGGCGGTTATTCGACGACAGACGGCGCGCTGGCCGAAGTCAGCATTTCCGAGCGCAACTTCCTCGGCCGCGGCCTATATGCGAAGGCGTCGGTGACCTATGGCCAGTATGCGCGAGGCTACTCGCTTTCACTGGTCGAGCCTTACCTGCTGGATTATCGCGTGGCGCTTGGTCTCGACCTGTTCCAGCGCCAGCAACTCGCCAATAGCTACATCGCCTACGGCACCAAGACGCTGGGCTTCAGCCCGCGACTCGGCTTCACCCTGCGCGAAGATCTCGCCTTGCAGCTGCGCTATTCGATCTATCAGCAGGAAATCCAGCTGCCGAATACCCTGGCGAACTGTAACAACAACCCGAACAATGGACTGCTGGCGTTCAACCCGTCACCGGCATGGGTGAACTTGAATGGCGTGCCGGCTGCGACCGCGCTGGGCGCCACCGATACCTCGGGCACCGGTCTGTGGTGCTACAGCGACGGCGAAGCTTCGCTGCCGGTCCGCAAGGAACTGCAGAGCGGCAGAAGCCTGACCTCATCGGTCGGCTATTCGTTGAACTACAACACGCTCGACAACAACAAGAACCCGACCGACGGTCTGTTGATTGACTGGAAGCAGGATTTCGCCGGCCTCGGCGGCGACGTGAAGTATGTCAAGTCGGCGATCGACGCGAAGTACTATACCCCGCTGGTCGCTGACATCGTCGGCCTGATCCATCTCCAGGGTGGCATGCTCAACCAGTTCGGCAGCACCGAGCTGCGCATGCTCGATCATTTCCAGATGGGTCCGAACCTGGTCCGCGGCTTTGCGCCGAACGGTATCGGCCCGCGCGACATCAACCCCTTCGGAACGGGTGACGCGCTCGGCGGCACCAAGTATTGGGGCGCGTCGTTCGAGTTGCAGATGCCGTTCTGGTTCCTGCCGAAGGAAGTCGGGCTCAAGGGCTCGGTCTATGCCGATGCCGGCGGACTGTTTGATTACAAGGGACCGACCTCGTGGGCGCAGACCGGCGAAGTCAACACGCCGGGTTGCATCAAGCCGACGCAAGCGACGGCGACGACGGCCGCCAACGCCGGAACCTGCCTTGGCGTGCAGTACGACAACGGCAACGTGGTCCGGACCTCGGTCGGTGTCGGCCTGATCTGGGCTTCGCCGTTCGGTCCGCTGCGGTTCGATTATGCAGTCCCGCTCACCAAGGGTCAGTTTGACCGCGTGCAGCAATTCAAGTTTGGCGGCGGAACATCGTTCTAAATCCGATTACCGGCCGGACCGCGACGGGTGGAATGGCGCAGCCGATATTCTTCAAGCAACCCCCTTCGTCGACGCTGGCCGAGATCGCCGCGCTGACGAAGGCGGTATTGGTCGATCCCGCGCAGGGCGATCGGACGATCAGGGGACTGGCTTCGCTTGATGAAGCGGGCCCCATGCATCTGGCGTTCTTCGACAACCTCAAATACGCCGACCAGGTTGCCGCGACGAAAGCCGGCGCCTGCCTGGTCAGCCCGCGATTCGAAAAGCAGGTGCCGGCCCATGTCGCGGTACTGCGGGCCCCGCAGCCATTCCGCGCCTTCGTCAACCTCGCGCGCGAATGGCATGCCGATGCGCTCCGCCCGCAAACCTGGTTCGACAATGACGGCATCGCACCGTCAGCCATTATCGACGCATCGGCCCATCTGGAAGACGGCGTCATCGTCGATCCGCTGGCCGTGATCGGGCCTCGGGTCGAAATCGGCGCCGGGACGGTGATCGGCGCCGGTGCCGTGATCGGCGCCGATGTCCGGATCGGCCGGGACTGCAACGTCGGTGCGCGCACCGCGATCCAGTTTGCGCTGATCGGCAACAACGTCCTGATCCATCCCGGCTGCAATATCGGCCAGGACGGCTACGGCTTCATCTTCTTCGGCCCCGAAGGGCATCTCAAGGTGCCGCAGACCGGCCGGGTCCTGATCCAGAACCATGTCGAGGTCGGCGCCGGCACCTGCATCGACCGCGGCAGCCTGCGCGACACGGTGATCGGCGAGGGCACCAAAATCGACAACCAGGTCCAGATCGGCCACAACGTCACGATCGGCCGGCACTGCCTGCTCGCGGCCCAGATCGGGCTCGCGGGCAGCCTGACGATCGGGGACAATGTGGCGCTGGGTGCCAAGGTGGGCATCAACAATCACCTCAAGATCGGCGACGGCGCTCAGGTGACG
>JAIEPP010000422.1 GCA_019748335.1 Xanthobacteraceae bacterium | reverse complement strand
TGCGGACGACATGCCCCTTCGGACATTTCCACGTTACGAGATCGCAAGCCCGATGTCAGACTCCCCTGCCCGCCATCTCAATCTCGCCGGCGCCAGCAATTTTCGCGATCTCGGCGGCTATCCCGCCGGTGACGGCCGCATCGTGCGCTGGCGGCAGATTTTCCGCTCCAACCATCTCGGCCATCTCACCGACGACGATATCGCCATCGTCAGGGGGCTCGGCGTCAAAAGCGCATTCGATTTTCGCGGCGCCGAGGAGCGGCAGGCCGCGTTGTGCGGCATGTCCGACGTGTCAGTGCATTCGCTGCCGGTCGAACCCACGGTGGTCGCCGCGCTGCGCGCCATCGCCGCCAGCGGCACATCGCTGTCGGCAGAGCATGCCACGGAGGTGATGCGCGGCTCCTACCGCAATTACGTGCAGGACAATACCCCGCGCTTCCGCGCGCTGTTCGCGCATCTGCTGGAAGATACCACCGCCCCGCTGGTGATCCACTGCACCGCGGGCAAGGACCGCACCGGCTTTGCCTGTGCGCTGATCCTGCATACGCTCGGCGTATCGGATGACGTGATCCGGGAAGATTATCTCTTGACCAACCGCTACTACCGGCGCGATCCCGCCAACGGCAGTGAACTGCCTGACGACGTCAAGAATGTGCTGGGCACGGTGCAGGTGTCGTTTCTCGGCGCCGCGTTCGAGGCCATCGACGCCGACTATGGCGACCTCGAAACCTATCTGCGTGACGGCCTCGGTCTCGGGCGGCCGGAGCGCGCCAGCCTCGAGAAACGTTACCTGCAAGGCTGAACAGAGCGTTTTCGAGCGAAGCGGGTACCGGTTCGCGTGAAGAAAACGCGTAAAAATAAAGAGCTGGAGCTCGGTTCTGATTCAATCAGAACCGAGCTCCAGGCTGGCGCCAGACCGTTCAGGCCGCAGCTTCCATTTCCTGTTCGGCATCGAGATCGGCGATGACCTCCTCGAAAGCCACAATCGCGGTCTGGATCGCCGCGATCTGCATCAATTCGAGGGTGCCGACCGGTCCGGTGCGGTTTTGCAGCGCGACGATCAAATCCCTTCGCTGTTCCTTAAGCTGAACAAGCGGTAAACCGTGATCCGGTAGACTTCTCATGGCAAATCCCCCTGCCTGATGACCGGGGCTATTTGTACGGGAAGGGTTCTGCGATCGGCTTACGCAAGTCCGACAAATTTTATCGAATTGGCCTGATCCCGTAGTCTTACGTGACTCCGTCCGCTTCCACGACCTGCTTGATCGATTGAAACAATGCGGCCGAGACGCAACCGGTTGCCCATTCGCTCATGTGCAGTTTGAGCGGATCACTTTGGCGCACCAGTTCCTGGAGCGGAATATGGTCCTGCTCTACCCAGTGCCGCATCAGGTCGAAGCGGCGGAATACGTTGACATTGGCCTTCGCAGCAGCAGCCGCGATCCGTCTCACCAGATCTTCGGATTGTTCCAGTTTGATCTTGGGTTCAACGACTGACGTGGCATACTGCAGATCCATCAGCACGACATCCATCGGCATATTCCCGATCCAGCGCAGACCTGCTGCAATGGAGTTCGCAATATCCTCGAAGTTGAACTGCTCATTGCGAAAAACTGCGTTGGTACCGATCTGCCAGATCACCAGCGCGGGCGCCTCCGCAAACACGTCGGGTTCGAAGCGCGCCAGCTCGGATGGTGCCTCCTGTCCGCTCATGCCGCGGTTGAGTACGTCGATCATGAGATCGTGAAACCGGCCTCGCAACGCCATCTGGAGCCGGAGCGGATAAGGCGTCACCTCGCCTTCACCCAACGTTGACGACGAGCCGATCGCCACGATCCTGATTTTTCGCTGCCGCTTGAGGCTCTCCGCCAAGTGCGGCAGCCGGTGTTTGAAATTGAAGAGGTCGAGATGTGTGTCGCAAATCCGCGGCGCATCGGGCATGTGAACATCCTCGGCGGGAGAAATCGCGCAATACACCATTTGGATGCAGAAAACCGACGCATTGCAAATGAAAAGTGCATGACGATAGTGTGCGCTCCCTTTTCTTCGTCGAGCGGAGACCCATCATGGACGGAAAAGTGATTGTCGTGACCGGCGCCCTCGGCGCGCTCGGCAGGGTCGTCGCCGACGAGGCGCTGGCGCGCGGTGGCCGCGTTGCCTGCGTCGACCATGCCCCGACGCAGGTCCCGGCAACACCGGACCGGCTTGAGCTCGGCGGTGTCGACCTCACCGACCCGGCCCAGGCCAAAAAGGCGATCGACGCCGCCGCCAAGCATTTCGGCAAGCTCGACGCGCTGATCAACATCGCCGGCGGCTTTGCGTTCGAAGCCATCGCCGACGGCGATCCCAAGACCTGGCAGCGCATGTACGCGCTCAACGTCGCGACCGCGCTCAACGCCTCGCGCGCGGCGATCCCGTATCTGGTCGCCTCGACCGCCGGACGCATCGTCAATGTCGGCGCGATGGGCGCCCTTCAGGCCGGCTCCGGCATGGGCGCCTACGCCGCCTCCAAGGCCGGCGTGCATCGCCTGACCGAAGCGCTGGCCGCCGAGCAGAAAGGCAAGATCACGGTCAACGCGGTGCTGCCATCGACCATCGACACCGCGGCCAACCGCGCCAGCATGCCGAAGGCCGACTTCACCAGATGGGTGACGGGCAAGGAACTGGCCGACGTGATCCTGTTTCTCGCCAGCAACGCCGCCAGCGCTGTGACCGGCGCGCTGATCCCGGTGAGCGGACGGGTTTAGCCCTCCACCGCCACCAGCTTTCGCAGCACCGCCTTGAAGCGAATGCTGCGCTTGCCGGCGAGCGCGGTGGCTTCGCCTTCCGCGCCTTCGCTATCGTAAGTGCCGGAAAAGCCGATGCCGACCTCGTAGCCGCCGAACAACGGACGCTCGCCGCGGCTCAGCGTGTGTTCACGGTTGACGATCTCGCCCTTCCAGCGGCCGTTCGCCGACGAGTACGCGCCGATATAGTCGAAGAACGCATCGCCGCCCCGGATGTTGCCGTTTTGCAGCAGCATCACGCCGGTGTTGCCGCCGTCCATGCCGTCAAGCATCCGGATGTGGATCGAATAAAGCCCGTTGCTGATTCCATCGGGCCCGACCTTACCGGGCGGCGGCGCGTCGGCATCATTGATCGGCGTCATGACCGCCTTTAGAGCGGCGCCCGGCAGCGCCGGCGCGTGGCCTTCGGAATACAGCTCGTTGCCGCGAAGCACGCCCGTGAACGTCATAGGGATGTTGTCGACCGGATAATGCGGCACATAGTTTGGATCGTGGTTGTGACGCGACATTATCAATTCGGATGAATAGACACCGTCTTGCTCGGTGTAGCTGCCGACCAGCGACGAACCGGAATTACCGCCATAAAGCTTGCCGTCCGGCGTCGCGAATACCACGCCGCTGCCGCTGCCGCGCGGCGTCTCGAACACGAATTTGTAAAGCCCCTGCAACACGCCCGGTTCGCTCCGAAATCGGAAAATGCGCAGCAATCCGCGAACACATGATCCGTCGGTTCCCTCGCTGGCCATTTTGTCTTGTCGGGCCCAGTTTAGCCGGTTCGCCATTGCCCGATCAAACGATTTGCCCGAATTCGGCTAGAGTTCAGACATTGAGTCGCGGCGTCAACGCCACCGGAGCCCGCCTTGGAAACCGCGCTTTATCTGCCCGTCAAACGCTTTCTTGAAAAGCTCGGCTTCACCGTCAAGGGCGAGGTCGGCGGTTGCGATCTCGTCGCACTCAGCGACGGCGACCCGCCGGTTGTCGTGATCGGCGAGCTGAAGCTGACCTTCAATCTCGAACTGATCCTGCAGGCGGTCGACCGTGCCGCCGCCGCCGACGAGGTCTGGCTCGCGGCGAAACTGTCCGCCCGCGGCAAGGGCCGCGAGAGCGACGCGCGCTATCGTAATCTCTGTCGCCGCCTCGGCTTCGGCATGCTGGCGGTGACCGATCGCGGCGACGTCGAGGTGATCGTCAAACCACCGGACACCGCGCCTCGCCGTAATCCCAAGAAGCGCTCGCGGCTTGTTGCCGAGCATCGGCGGCGCAAGGGCGATCCGGCGATGGGCGGCTCGACGCGCGCACCGATCATGACGGCCTACCGGCAGCAGGCGCTGGCCTGCGCCTCCGCACTCTCGGGCGGGCCGCGGCGGGTAAAAGATCTGCGGCCTGAAATTCCGGACGCCGGGAAAATTCTGCTGCACAATGTCTACGGCTGGTTCGACCGCGCCGAGCGCGGCGTCTATGTGCTGACCGATGCCGGCCATGCCGCGCTGAAACGCTGGCCGCAGCAGCCGATCGACTTCGCAAGCGCCGGGCCATCAACGCCATCAGCATGATGGCGGCCAAAACGGAGGAAGCAGATGATCCTCGTCACCGGCAGAATCACGGCGCGAGCCAGGGATTTCGGCACATCGCTGCAGTCGCTGACGGCTGCGGCCACGACCATCGAACTGTATGACGCTACCAGGCTGGAGAAGTTGTAGACGCATGGCTGTATTGCCATGTGAAATTCATATTGCAATGCAACATGAGGGCACCTAGGTATCTCCGCAACAGATGCGAGGCCCCGATGAGCGAAGACTGGAACACGAAATACGGCACAAGGCGCGTGCGGCGCGATCCGCCGACGCTGGAGGAGGCTATCTTCGCCGCGGTCGGCATTACCGACGACCCGCAGCAGCAGGCCGAAATCGCCGCTTCGCTGATGGGGATGCCCTACGAGGAAGTCCTGGCTGAAGTAAAGAAGACCGGCCGCGCGCTGGCGCGAACCGCCACCCGCGTCATCGCGGGCGAGCAAGGCGCGCAGCGCTCGATCGTGGTCGAACGCAAGATTGTCCGCCGATTCGGCAACGACAAGCGCACCGGCACCTGAGATTAACTCGCGGGATTCTTAAATCCCGCGAATTAACGCCTAAAGCATCGCTTTTCAGGCCGCCCGGCCCCAGCCGGTCATATTCACCAACATCTTCCAATAAGCGCGGTTGAAGTTGACGACGGCATCGACGGCGGTCGTGACCGCTGACGGGGCGAATTCGGTCTCGTCCTGCTGGGTCAGGTCGATCGTGCCGGTCGATTCGCCGTACCGGAAGCTCAGGTGGGCGCCGAACTTGTTGGCGAGCGCCCGCATCGCTTCGTTCTGCGCTCCGGTGGTGATCCGCAGGTTCCGGTAACCCTTGGCGCGGGCCTCCGTGATCAGCTTGCGGAACAGGATGCTGCCGACACCGCGCCGCCGCACCGAGGCTTCGACGCTGAACGCGATTTCGGGCAACGAATCCGGCGATTGATCCGGTGGATGCAGCTCGGCCGCACCACGCACCACGCCGTCCTCGAAGAAGGCGATGATGGTGGTGCCGTCATCGGCGCATTTTTCGGCGTAACGCTCGATAAAGCTGTCGTCCATGAAGCCGTGGAAGCGATCATGCCGGCTGGCACGGTCGAGCCGCAGCAGGTGATCGCGCAACAGCGGCAATTCTTCCTGCTGGCTCAGCGTCCTTACGCTACTGTTGGCAAGCGCGGCGGCAATAACGGTTAGATACATATCGTAGCTCCTCTGAGAGAGCCCTCGAGGAGGCGTCGAATCCCTAGACCGCCAATATTGTGCATCGCAACATGAATTTCAAGCCCTTGGAATGCCTCATATAAAGTCAAGTTTAAGTTAACTGATTATTAAGCATTCAAAGCCGGATCAGAGCACCAGCTGGGTCTGCGTCACCACCGCGACGAGCTTGCCGTCCTCCGTCTCCAGCCGCGTCTGCCAGACTTGGGTGCGCCGCCCCCGATGCACCGGCGTAGCGGTGGCCGTCACCGTCGACCCCTCCTTGGCGCCGCCGATGAAATTGGTCTTGCTCTCGAGTGTCGTCGTGCCCTTGGCATCCTCGGGCAGGTTGATGACGGTCGCGGCGGCGCCGACCGAATCCGCGAACGCCATCACCGCGCCACCGTGAATCGTGTTGCGCAAGGTGCAGAGTTCCGGCCGAACCACCATCTGCGCCACCACGCGATCCCTGTCGGCCGCGATGAAGGTCACGCCCTTCAACTCCGCGAACGGCATTTTCATCGACTGGATCTTTTCAAGCGGCGTCATGGGTCCCCCGATTTTCTTTCATCGATTTCTTAGGAGAATGGGCGGCGCGGGTAAATCAGGCAATGACCTTGGAGGTAATGGTTGCCGTGACAAGGCGCGGCTGATCCACTCCTCACCACGAGGGGTTACACCTTCTCGACCCCGCACCATTCCGCGATGAACAGCGCGGTCGCCTTGGTCGATTTCCGCAACGACTCCAGGTCGACATATTCGTTGAAGCCGTGCATGGCCTCGCCGCTGGCGCCAAAACACAGGCTCGGGATGTTGTAGTTCAGGCCGTAGAACCGCGTGTCGGTCAGCGCCGTAAAGGCCTGCTCCGGCACCGGGCCGCCGCCATAGACGGCCGCGAACGCCTTGCCGAAGGCGGCTTCCGGTGCGGCGGAATCCTTCAGCTCATAGCCTTCCGAAAGGAAACCCGACCACTCCACCTGCGGCGGGTTGTTGGAAAGGAAGCGATGGTCGCGCGCCGCCGACGACACGCAGGCCATGATTTCGTTCTGCGCGTCGGCGACCGACCAGCCCGGCAGAATCGCAATCCGGCAATCGACGTCGCACCAGGCCGGCACGCTGGAAGCCCAGTCGCCGCCCTTGATGATGCCGGGGTTGAAGTTGATGGGATGCTCGACGGCTCCGAAATGATGATCCTTTTTGGCGCGCTCGTTCCACGCGGCTTCCAGCTTCTGCAGCGAATGGATCAGATGATAGGCGGCCATGATGGCGTTGGCGCCGGAACCGGCCTCGTACACATGGACGGGAAATCCGCGCACCTTCAGCCGAAACCAGATCACGCCGACCTGCGAGCGGATCATCTTGCCGAAGGTCGGCTCGGGAATGAAGCAGGCATCGGCGCGGTAGCCGCGCTGCAGGGTCGAGAGCGCGCCGACGCCGGTGCTCTCCTCCTCGATCACGGATTGAAAGTGAATGCGCCCGGTGGGCCGCAAGCCGGCGGCCTTGATCGCATCCAGCGCATAGAGCGCGCCGATGGTGCCGGATTTCATATCGCAGGCGCCGCGGCCGTACATCTTGCCGTCCTTGATGACAGGCGAGAACGGCGGCGTCTCCCACATGTCGAGCGGGCCGACCGGAACCACGTCGCAGTGGCCCTGCAGGATCAGCGATTTGCCGGCGTTGTTGGGCGGACGATAGGTGCCGACCACGGTGCGAGCCCTGGAAAAATCATGCTCGATCGGACCAAAGCCGCGGAGGTCCTTCAAATCCCCGACGTCGATGTGCCAGTCATCGACCTCATAGCCGCGCGCGCGCAGCAAATCGCCGATCATGTCCTGACACGGCCCCTCGGCGCCGCGGGTCGAAGGGATCGCGACGAAATCCCTGGTGGTTGCGAGTTGCGCGTCAAAGGCGGCGTCGACTGCGTCCAGAATTTTTTGTTGGTTGGCGTTCATTACGTTCGTTTTCCCTGCTCGGTCGCCTCTTGAGACCCGATCAAAGCACAATCTCGCGGGAACTCCAGCGCCTTGGATCGCTTTCAGAATCGGCATGCCGCCCATACAGTCGCGGCCGACCCACGCCCCTACGGAGACACAGATGCCTGCAAATCGCAACGTCCTCTATCTCATCATCGGCGCGCTGATCGTCGGCGTCGGCGTGCTCGGCTACAATCTCTACCAGACCAAAAAGCAGCCCGAGGGCCTGCAGATCAATCTTGGGCCCAATGGGCTGAAGATCGAGAACAAATGAGGCAGACCGGCTTGACGATGACGAAAGCTGTAACGACCGCCCTGCCCGCGGGTCTGGTCCTGGTGTTGCTGGCAACGCCGGTGCTCGCGCAGCAGGTCTCGCGCGAGCAGGACATCGTCGACTTGCGGCTCGGCCAGCGCATCATGGTCGACGACGGGTCGTGCCCGGCCGGACAGATCAAGGAAGTCTCGGGCGCGCGGATGACGGCGACGGGCGTCGTGCGCTCCGCCAGATGCATTCCGCGGCTGGGACCGAAAAGGAAGTAACCGGCACCGACAGCAGGGGCCAAACACAAAATCGCAAAAACAACCCCATGCAAAGTAGAATCGCACGCCAAAAAAGGCTTACGTCGCGACCCAACCCAATCTCATCATGCTTTAGAACATGCCGTTGGCGTTGGCGGGTTTCTCCGGAATCTCCTGCGAGACGTCCCAGTGCTCGACGATCTTGCCGTTCTCGAGCCTGAAAATGTCGACGATGGCGCGGCCGCGAGTGCCCTTTTCACGCACGCTGTGGACGTGAAGGATCACGAAATCGCTTTCCGCGAAGGCGCGCTTGATCTCGCTGTGCGCGTCCGGGAATTTTTCACGCAGGAAGCCGAGGAAGGCCTTGAAGCCTTCGATGCCATCCGGCGCGGTCGGATTGTGCTGGATATAGCGCGGCCCGAAAAATTTCGCGGCGGCGTCAAAGTCCTTCTGGTTGAGCCCGGCCTCGTAGAACTCCAGCACGGTTTTCTTGTTGGCCTCCTGGGTCGCGGCATCGGCCGCGAGCGCCGCTGAAGCACTCAGCGTCAGCAAGCCAATGAAGCCGATGATGATGGATCGCATGAGGCTCCCTCCTGATAACGGGACCGGCGGCAGGCTACCAGCTTCCGTACTGGCCGACGATCCCCCGCCACAGCGCATCGCGCTCCCTGGCGAGCGATTCCTTGCCGACGCTGGCGTTTTTGGCCGCCGCGGTGATCACCATGACAAGCCTGAGCTCGGGATCGACGAAGATCGACTGGCCGTAGACGCCGAGCAGCGCGAACCTGCGCTTTTCGCCGGGAAACAGCCAGAACTGGTAGCCGTAGCCGAAATACGGCGTCGCCTTGCGCGGCGTGAAGGCGTCAGGCTGGCGGTGCCAGTCGGTCGCATCGAGCAGGTATTCCCTCGGCACAATCTGCTTGCCGCCGGCGGCGCCATCGTTGGCCAGCAGAATTCCCAGCCGGCCGAAGTCGCGCAGGACGGCGTTGAAACTTCCCGATCCGGTCTCGGTGCCGTCCCGGGTCCTGATCCACGTCGCGTCGGCCTCCGCACCGATCGGCTGCCACAGCCGAGGCGTCAGGTATTCGCTCAGCGAAGTGCCGGTCGCCGCGCGCAATACCAGCGTCAAAGCGACGGTCTGGTTGGATGCGTAATGAAACACCGTGCCCTGCTCGACCTCGCGCGTGTTGAACGCGCGCAACGCCGCGATGGAATCCTGCGTCACGCGAATCTTGTTGAACTTCGAATTGTCGTCGTTGCCGTCATAGACCTCCTTGAACGGCACGCCGGACGCCATCCTCAACATGTTGCGGATGGTGGTTTCGCCATAGGGATTGCCGGCGAGTTTCGGCACATATTTGACGACGGTATCGTCGAGCGACGCGATCCTGCCTTCGGTCAGCGCCAAGGCAACGGCAAGACTGACGATGGACTTCGCCATCGAGTGCGACACCAAGCGGTCGGTCGCGGTCCGGTCGTATTGATAGCGCTCGGCGAGGATCTGGCCGTCCTTGATGACCAGCAGACCGGTGATGCGCTGGTGCGCCAGGAAGTCGTCGAGCGAATAGGTTTGCCCGTCGAATCGATAGCCGATCCTCGGCGGGTTCGAAGCCACGGGAAGCGGCAGCGGCGCATCCGACTTCTTCAGCGTATTATGCGGCAGAAAATTATCGAGGTGGCTGAACGATCCGACCCGCACGCTCTCGTCGAAGAACCAGTTGGCCGGCCTGCCGACCGGATAGCCGGCCGCCTTCCCCAACAGATTCTCGTCCGGCGCGGCGGCGGCCGGAAGGGCCAGCGCGACCAGCATCGCGCATGAGATCAGGATTCGTCCCAGTTGCATGGGATGACTCGCACAAGGAGAGATCGACCGGCCATTGCCTTACAATGACCTGCGCGGACGTGTCGAGCCGCAGCGGCGTCGGGTCAACTCTTTGGCGTGGGAATTCAGAGGTGAGGTGCAGGCCTTACGGCTTCGACGGCTCGGGCTCGAACATGCACTGCAGCGTCGGCTTGGCGATCTTGGTGAAGGTCGGGCCGATCTCGGATTGCTTCGATGGCGGCACCCAATCGGTCTCGATCGTCGGCACGCCGGTCTCGCTGATGCCGCGCAACAAGGCCTCGCGCAGGTCGGTGTCTTCGACGGTGGCGGCCGCGTAATCGTGCAGGCAGCCGCAGACGGTTTCGGGATGCGCCCAGCGCCCGACCATGTGCGGCGCGCACAACCGCACGAATTCACCGCGCGGATCGGGAACCCGGAACAGGGAGCGGAGCGGCATTGGCTGAAGCTGAGCCTGGACTTGAACCTGGCCTTTGACTTGCGCTTGCGCCGAACCGACCAGAACGAAGGAGGTCAGGATCGCGGCGCACGAGATGCGTACAAACATGCAGTGCCTTTGTCGGCGAGTTTTCTTGATACCTGTTCGCAGCGCTTACTTGGCGGCAACCACGACCAGCTGGGGCGCCGGGGTCGTTGCCGGAGAACCGTTGTAGGAGAAGGTGCCGATGCCGGGCAAGCCGTTGTCCGAAGACCCCGCCATCGAGGGACCAGCCAGGATGAAGGCGAAGGCGAGGATGAAGCTGATGGTCCGCATCGGTCTGTCTCCGGTTTCGGCGCCCGGCGTCCCGCCGCGTCGTTGGACACCTGATAACTGCGGGCTGTTTCCGGATATCTGCGCCAAAGCCGAAAATGGTTTCGTGGCGGCGGAGATTTGTTTCATCGGTCCGGCCGGACGAAACATTGACGAAAATAACTCAATGATTTCA
>JAIEPP010000154.1 GCA_019748335.1 Xanthobacteraceae bacterium | reverse complement strand
GAGATATCGCATGACTGCGTTTCTGATCGCCGACATCAAGATCACCGACGACAAGTGGGTGCCGGATTATGCGGCTTCCGTTCACACGATCGTGCACAAGCATGGCGGCAAGTATCTGGCGCGCAGCGCCAACGTGACCACGCTGGAGGGCGCCACTCTGGAGACCTCCCTTATCGCAATCATGGCGTTTCCATCCGCAAAGCAGGCGCACGACTTCGTCGCCGATCCCGCGTATGCGCCTCATATTGCGGCTCGCCGCAGCGGCAGCAAAAGCCGATTCCAGCTCATCGACGATTCCGATGTAGCCGGCACGATATCTTATCTGACCAAAGGCTGAGCTTGATACCGCGCGGCTGCGTTACTCGAACGTCGGTATCGCAGCCGCGGCACACAGCCGACCGATTTAGCCAGTATCGAATCCACAATTGCTATCCAATCCAGGCAAGGAGCCTGAAATGAGCAACGTCTCGTCCAAAAAGTTCAATATCGCATTAAGCGGTCTGATGACGCTCACTTGCAGCGCGCTGCTGCTATTCACCTGGTACACAGCACCGGCCTCCGCCCGGGCGTCGATGTGCGACAGAAAGTGGGTGAGCTGCAACAGTTCCAAATGCACGGGAACGAAATGCATGCAGAAGTGCGACCAGCAGTATTCCAGGTGCAGGAGCGGACCGTTTGGGGATTGACCCTCATTGATCTTCAGCAAAGTTTCAATCTTCGGGCAAGCAAGCTGCAGCGCCACGGCTGGCGCTGCGGCGCGCTGCACTCTCCAGTTCGCCCCAACTGCGGTCCGCGTGCCAACGCTGCTGGTTTCGGGTGGGCTAATGTTCTGCTTCTACGGCAGTGTTATATGCCCACATAACGTTATATCCCCACATAAACAGGGCAGCTTCTATTTCTCGCGGGCTCGCTTGGCATTCTTTTGCGACTTGCCAGATTAGCTGCGATGCCCATCGCACCATCGAGGCATGGCAGCGATCTCTGGCGTTGCCGAACAATGCCGGAAAATGAATGCGGTTCGTCTCTGGTGTCCGTTTGGGCTCTCGGTCCACGGCGAACAGCAATTGATCGGCAAGATCGTATTGATGAATTTCTCGTTCTTCCGCAAATCTGGCGACAAAGTAGCCGAGCGCACCGGCAACTCGACCGTCGTAGATCACCAGCTTCTGTTCGGGGTCGGCAAGGCTGACGATCTTCGTCATTGTCGAGTTCATGATCAGGTTTACACCGTCAAACGAATCCAGCGACGCCTGTTCGTCTTTAATCAGGCCGACTGCGTTCGAGAGCTTGGCAGAAATCTCATCCGCGTTTCGTTCGATCCACTCAAATGTCCGCTTCTGTCGATGCTTATTGTCGACACCGCCCCAATGCATGATCGCCTGTAAGATGGCGCAAACATCATCGTTGGAATTCCGTCGAATAGCGGACTGTAGATCGTCGGCTAATCGATCTAACGCGGCCTTATTCTCGGAAAACGTTTTCCCGTTCCAGGAATATTTCGATACCGCATCCGCCAGACCAACCGCCGACCATTTGCCCTCAACCATTCGGGACCATCCCCGTGATTTTCCTCTGGAAGGAACGGCATAGGAATGTTGACGGTTTCCGTCCCACTCATGGGCAAGGAACCGGCAAAACTCGCATATTTGCTCCAGGTTACGATGTGCTGGATTCGCCCGCTGCCCATACCGGGTTAGTGTCGATGCGGGTGGCTGCGAGGGTACGGAGCATGCGCCCGCCAACGCGAGGAACGGTTCTGCCATGACACTGCAACTACGTTATCTCGTGCAAACGACGTTTGTGTGGATGTGGTCCGATAGCTGAACCACGGGCCCTCGAAGCCCGGCATCCTTTTCAGGCAGGGAGTAAACCTCTTCGGTGTGTTCGCCATCCCGAAGTGAAGGTCCGTCCTCTCGCAGGGCATTCTCAAGGAGCGAGAGGGAGACGTCGGTTGGTTCGTCAACCCAAAGCGACGGCTTGTTGAGGTGGGCTTGCTTGTCGCGCAGCGGATGATCTGTTCCCATGACTAATACTCCAAAATCAAATAGCCATTGCACCCCCAGTTGCGCCCTGTCCAAAGTGATTTGAGTCGGAAGGCGAATTTGAGTCAAAAAATCGAAGCTCGTGGGGCAAAACCAGGGGCGGCGTGATCGTGCGCCGAGGGCGTGACAGTGTTGAGTCGGGTTTGCTGGCAATCCCTGATGGCAGTCATTGCCTGCGACAGAATAACACGACGGGCAAATCACCAAAATTCTGTCCAGCCCTTCGCGCAAGAATATTCCCGTTATTCCGTCGGGTAAATCGGGAGTTTAACTTCGCCCGTCTCCCGCGGGGAGAGGGGCGCTCGCGATCGTCACGAACGTGCGGTGAGATGCGGTGGACGCGATGCGGCGCAGACGAACGCCGCTGTTGCGTACGGCGAAATCGTTTGGGTCCAACGCCCCGATGCAGGCGTCATGGTGTCACGACAAGCAGGGTCACCAGGACGATCACGTATAACCCGTAAAGCCATTGCGCTCGGAAGGCCGGATGCCTCCGCCAAACCTGTATGCTCGTGGGCAGCATATCTTTTTGCAAACAGCCTGCGAGACCGCGGGTGCGGCGCGCACCCGGTCTTCCCTGCGCCCTCTATCTTCGAGGGCCAAGGTTTCCAGCAAAACTCCGGGCGCATGGCGCCGCGAGAACGCGGTCCTGTACCAGTCTTGTCTAATGTCCAGTCTCGCCTGACGGAATATTTCCGCGCTTGCCAAGGCCGCCCCGACAGGCCAGAAAAATGGCTGGAACAAGAAACGCCAGCGGAGAACGATTTGACCATCAAGGGCAAAGCCTACATTGCCGGGATCTATGAACATCCAACCCGGCACGCACCTGACAAATCCACAGCACAGCTGCACGCCGAGGTCGCCAAGGGCGCTATCGAAGACGCCGGGCTGACCAAAGCCGACATTGACGGCTATTTCTGCGCCGGCGATGCCCCCGGCGGGGCCATGCCGATGGTCGATTACCTCGGCCTGAAAGTGCGTCATTTCGATTCCACCGATACCGGCGGCTGTTCCTATCTGGTCCATCTCGGCCATGCCGCGGAGGCGATTGCGGCCGGAAAATGCTCGATCGCGCTGATCACGCTGGCCGGCAAGCCGCGGACCGGCCCGATGCCGCCGCGTAGCGCCGGCGCCGAGGCCGATTTCGAGGCCGCTTATGGGGCTACCACCCATAACGTCTATGGCATGTGTGCCATGCGCCATATGCACGACTACGGCACCACCTCTGAACAGCTCGCCTGGATCAAGGTCGCGGCCTCGCATCACGCCCAGTACAACCCGCACGCGATGCTGAAGGACGTCGTCACCGTCGAGGACGTGCTGAACTCACCGATGATCTCCGATCCGCTGCACCGGATGGATTGCTGCGTCGTCACCGATGGCGGCGGCGCACTGATCGTGACCACGCCGGAAATCGCAAAAAGCCTGAAGAAGCCGCTGGTGCGCATGATCGGCCATGGCGAAGCGATGAAGGGTCCGCGCGGCGGCAAGGATCTCGACCTCACATACTCGGCGGGCGTCTGGTCCGGCCCGCGCGCGTTCGAGGAAGCCGGCGTCACGCCGAAGGACATCAAGTACGCCTCGATCTATGACAGCTTCACCATCACGGTGCTGATGCAGCTCGAGGATCTCGGTTTCTGCAAGAAGGGCGAGGGCGGCAAGTTCGTCGCCGACGGCAACCTGATTTCGGGCGTCGGCAAGCTGCCGTTCAACACCGATGGCGGCGGCCTTTGCAGCAACCACCCCGTCAACCGCGGCGGCATGACCAAGATCATCGAGGCGGTGCGCCAGCTTCGCGGCGAAGCGCACCCCAAGGTGCAGGTGCCGAACTGCGATCTCGCCGTCGCCCACGGCACCGGTGGACTTCTCGGCGTGCGCCATGCCGCCTCAACCTGCATTCTGGAGCGCGCATAATGGCCGACGCCAAGAAATACCCGACGCCGCAAGGCAATCCCGAAACCACCCAGTTCTGGGACGCCGCCAAGCAGGGCAAGCTGCTGTTCAAGCGTTGCACGGCCTGCGGCGAGCCGCATTACTTTCCGCGCTCGATCTGCCCGTTCTGTTTCTCCGACAAGACGGTGTGGGAAGAGAGTTCAGGCGAGGCCACGATCTACACCTTCAGCCTGATGCGCAAATCCGCCACCGGGCCGTTCGCGATCGCCTATGTCACCCTGAAGGAAGGTCCGTCGCTGCAGACCAATATCGTCGACTGCGAACTGGACAAGCTCAAGATCGGCCAGAAGGTGAAAGTGGTGTTCAAGCCGACCGACGGCGCGCCGCTGCCGTTCTTCACGCCGGCCTGATGGACATGCGCGCGCTGCGCGCCACACCAACGATGGTCATCCCCGCGAAAGCGGGGATCCAGTAAACGCCGGTGAATACTGGATGCCCGCTTTCGCGGGCATGACGGCAGAGAAAAAAATCGGGAGAGAAACGACATGCCGATCAAGTACGATGAGCTGATGGCCCTGAAGAACATCGGCCAGAAATACGCCTACACCGATCGCGAAGTGATGCTCTATGCCTACGGCATCGGCATGGGCGCCGACCCCATGGACGAGAAGGAACTCGCTTTCGTCAACGAAGCCGTCGCGACGCCGCGGCCGTTGAAGGTGGTGCCGACCTTTGCGTCGGTCGCGGCCTGGGGCGCCGGCCCCGGCGAAATGAATCTCAATCGCGTGATGGTGGTGGACGGCGAGCGCGACATTACCTTTCACAAGCCGTTTGCGACCGCCGCCCACATCACAGCCGACTCCACCGTGCTCGACGTGTTCGACAAGGGCAAGGACAAGGGCGCGGTTATCAGGCACCAGACGGTGCTGAAGGACGAGAAGGGCGAGAAGCTGGCGACTTTGGTGGCCTCGCGTTTCGCGCGCGGCGACGGCGGCTTTGGCGGACCCTCCGAAGGCCAGCCGGAACCGCACAAGGTGCCGACCCGTGCGCCCGACAAGATCGTCGACATCACCACGCGTCCGGACCAGGCGCTGGTCTATCGCCTGTGCGGCGACCGCAATCCGCTGCACTCGGATCCCGGCTTTGCCAAGAAAGCCGGCTTCCCGGCGCCGATCCTGCACGGCATGTGCACCTACGGCATCACCTGCCGCGGCGTGTTGCAGACCTACGCCGATTACGACTCGTCCGCCTTCAGGCAACACTCGGCGCGATTCTCATCGCCGGTCTATCCCGGCGAGACCGTGACGATGGAATTGTGGAAGGACGGCAGCGTCATTTCATTCGAAGCCAAAGTGAAGTCGCGCAACGTCACCGTGATCAAGAGCGGCCGGACGGTGCTGGCTTAAATAACAACACGGAGAAACACCATGGGATTACTCGACGGCAAGGTTGCGATCATCACCGGTGCAGGCGGCGGGCTCGGTGAGGCCTACGCCAAATTGTTCGCGCGCGAGGGTGCTGCGATCGTGGTCAACGACCTCGGCGGCCCGCGCGACGGCTCCGGCGGTGACAAGTCGATGGCGCAAAAAGTCGTCGACGCGATCAAGGCCGAGGGCGGCCGCGCGGTCGCCAACGGTTCCGACATCTCGACCATCGCCGGCGGCAAATCGGTGTTCGACGACGCGATCAAGAACTTCGGCCGCGCCGATATCCTGGTCAACAATGCCGGCATCCTGCTCGACGAGACCTTCGCCAAATCCAAGGAAGAAAACTGGGACAAGGTGCTCCGGGTTCACCTCAAGGGAACCTATTGCTGCACCCAGCCGGTGTTCAAATGGATGCGCGAGAACGGCGGCGGCGTCATCGTCAACACCTCCTCGACCTCGGGCCTGATCGGCAATTTCGGCCAGACCAACTATGGCGCTGCCAAGGGCGGTATCTGGGGACTGTCGAACGTGCTGGCGATCGAAGGCCGCAAGTACAACATCCGGATCTGGACGTTGGCCCCGGGCGCGCTGACCCGGATGACCGCCGACCTGCCGCGCTATATCGAGAATCCCAAGGCGGCGCTGGGCCCGGACGGCATCGCGCCGGCCGTGCTCTACATGGTCAGCGAGCTCTCCGGCGACCAGACCGGCAAGACCCTCGGCGTTTCCGGCCCCCGCGGCGTCCGCGAGATGCGGATGATGGAAATGGAAGGTTGGAAGCCCCCGGGCGAGGCCTGGAAGGCCGAGGACGTGGTCACCCATGCCAAGGAGATCTTCTTCTCCGAGGAGCAGATCAAGATGGGCGCGCGGCGGTTCTGATGCTATCCGTCGTTCCGGATCTGGTCCCTTGGACTGATCCGGAACGACAAAACACGAGGCACACATGACCAAGCTCACCGCCCAGGCCGCAGGCACCTTCGCCATCGCGCCGACCCCGTTCCACGACGACGGCCGGATCGACGAAAAGTCGATCGACCGGCTGACCGACTTCTACGCCGAAGTCGGCTGCGACGGCGTCACTGTGCTTGGCATTTTGGGCGAGGCGCCGAAGCTCGACGCAAAGGAAGCCGAGCAGGTGGCGGTTCGCTTCGTCAAGCGCGCGAAAAACATGCAGATCATCGTCGGCGTCTCGGCGCCCGGCTTTGCCACCATGACTTCGCTGGCGAAGGCGTCGATGGACGCGGGCGCCGCCGGCGTCATGATCGCGCCGCCGCCGCATTTGCGCACCGACGACCAGATCACCGGCTATTTCAAGCAGGCTCAGGAAGCCATCGGCGACGATATTCCGTGGGTGCTGCAGGACTACCCCCTGACGTTGACGGTCGTGTTCACGCCGGCGGTGATCCGCAAGATCGTGATGGACTCACCGTCCTGCGTGATGCTCAAGCACGAGGACTGGCCCGGCCTGGAAAAGATCTCGACGCTGCGCGGTTACCAGAAGGACGGCTCGCTGAAGCCGATGTCGATCCTCGTCGGCAATGGCGGACTGTTCCTGGATTTCGAAATGGAGCGCGGCGCCGACGGCGCCATGACCGGCTACGCCTTCCCGGAATTGCTGATCGATATCGTCAAGCTGTCGAAGGCCGGCAAGCGCGATGCCGCGCATGACCTGTTCGACGCCCATCTGCCGCTGATCCGTTACGAGCAGCAGCCCGGCGCGGGTCTGGCGGTGCGCAAATACGTGCTGCAGAAGCGTGGCGTCATTGCCTCCAGCGCCCAGCGCAAGCCCGGGGCCGTCATCACGGCGACGGCGAAAGCTGAAGTCGATTACCTGCTGTCGCGGGTGGCACGCGTCGATCGCCGTGCCAACCTGCAACCGCAATCCAGCGCGGCGGGCTAATAGTTCCTCGTGGTGAGGAGCGCGTCTTCGCGCGTCTCGAACCATGAGACCGAAATTCTGCCAATCATCCTTCGAGACGCGGCCTGAAGGCCGCTCCTCAGGATGAGGTCTGAGGAGTAGAATACAATGGCCGAGATCGTCGCCCCGCGTCCTGCGTCCACCATCCTGCTGCTGCGCGACAGTGTGGCGACCAGGGAAATCGAAGTCTTCATGATGGTTCGCCATTACGAGATCGACTTCAATTCCGGCGCGCTGGTGTTTCCCGGCGGCAGCGTCGACAAGGGCGACAAGGAAATCATCGCGACGCCACAGCTTTATTCGGGCGGCGAGGGGCTCGATGAGGTCACTTTGAGTTTTCGTATCGCCGCGATCCGCGAAACCTTTGAGGAAAGCGGCATCCTGCTGGCGCGGCCGAAGGGTTCGAAGACGCTGGTCGACGCCAAAACCGCAAGTGCGATCGAGGCCGCGCATCGCGCTGATTTGTGCGACAGCAAGATCACGTTCCCAGAGGTGCTGACCGACAACGGCATGGTGCTGGCGCTCGACGAACTCGTGCCCTATGCGCACTGGATCACGCCGGAAGGCATGCCCAAGCGTTTCGACACCTGGTTCTTCCTCGCCGCCGCACCGCCCGAACAGGTCGGTGCCCATGACGGCAAGGAATCCACCGACTCGATCTGGGTCTCGCCGCGCGAGGCGCTGGAAGGCGGCGAGAGCGGCCGCTTCAAGCTGCCGTTCCCGACCACGCGCAACCTGATCAAGCTCGGCAAGCAAGCGGGCGTGAAGGCGGCGCTGGATGATTCCAGGGGCAAATCGGTGGTCACCGTGATGCCGGTCATGACCAAAGACAATGGTGGCCGCCAGCTCCGGATTCCGCTCGAAGCCGGCTACGACGGCGACGTGTTCGAGGTCGGCTCGCTGGGGTGATCCGTCGTCCTGAGGTGCGAGCCAACGGCGAGCCTCGAAGGATGACAGCCCGTGACCCATCCTTCGAGGCGCGCAAATGCGCGCACCTCAGGATGACGAACCCCATACACACTTCGACGCACGACGAAGTATTTTGTCCTCTCGCCGTGTAAGTTCGAACGCATGACAGAGGCCAAACAAGAAACGCCCAACATCACCACCGAACTCGCGCTGCTGGTCGCGCTGGCGACGCTGTGGGGCGCGTCCTACACCTTCATCCGGATCGGGGTCGCGACCATCCCGCCGATCACCCTGATCGCGGGCCGCACCGCGATTGCGGGCCTGCTCCTGCTCGTCATCATGCGCATGCGTGGCGTGAAAATGCCGACCGATGCCGCGACCTGGCGGCGCTTCCTGTTTCAGGCCGGCATGAACAGCGTCGTCCCTTGGACCATGGTGGCCTGGGGCGAGCGCACGATCGATGCGGGGCTGGCGACCATCCTCAACTCGACCGCGCCGATCTTCACGTTTTTCCTGACGCTGCTCGTCACCCGCCACGAAGTGCTGACATCGCGAAAGCTGATCGGCGTCGTCGCCGGGATGGTCGGCATCTGTCTCATCGTCGGCGTGCAGGCGCTGGCCGGCTTCGGCGAACAGTTGACGGCACAGATCGTGACGCTGCTGGCTGCGGTCTGCTACGCGGGTGCGGCGATCTTCGGCCGCGGCTTCAAGGGCCTCGATCCGATGGCGCCGGCCGCAGGTTCGCTGATTTGCGGCGCGGCGGTCCTGATCCCGCTGAGCCTCGTATTCGAGCGGCCGTGGACGCTGACGCCGTCGACCAGTTCGCTGCTGGCGCTGCTGGGGCTGGCGGTGTTTTCCACCGCATTCGCCTTCGCGATTTACTTCCGCCTGATCCAGACGCTGGGCTCGGTCGGCACCACCGCGCAGGCCTATCTGCGGGTGCCGATCGGCGTCAGCCTCGGCATCCTGTTCCTCGGCGAACGGCCGAGCGCGACGGCATGGATCGGGCTTGCTTGCGTCGTCATCGGCGTCGCCGCCATGACGATTCCGGCGCGGAAGGTCACAGCACCCGTATCGAGTTAATCTTGCTCCACAAGCACGGGGTGGTAGCAGGTGGTTTCGCGTGGCGAGAAACGCGTGGCCTTGCTGGACCGGTCGATTAGCTGCATCTTGCCCGCGAATCCGGCTGTGTATGAACGCAGCAGAGACACGGTCAGGGCAGGGCATTGGTGATGAGATTTCGGCATATCGGCGCGATGGCGGCCGCGCTGTTTCTGGTGCTGGCGATGTCAGGCGCGGGGCAGGCGCAGGAGACGTTCCCGACCCGGCCGATCCGCATCGTCATTCCGTATTCGCCGGGCAGCGTCACCGACGTGTTCGCGCGGATCATCGCGCAGAACATGCAGGAGCAGTGGAAGGGAACGATCGTCGTCGAATCGAAGTCCGGCGCCAACGGCTCGATCGCGGCCGAGGAAGTCGCGCGCTCAGCGCCCGACGGCTACACGTGGCTGCTGGTGACGACGTTTTTCACCGCCAGCCCGTCACTGTACGCGACGCTGCGCTGGGACCCCGTGCACGATTTCATTCCGGTCGGGCAGGTGTGCGTCGCGCCCAATTTCTTCATCGTGCCGTCGACCTTGCCGGTGAAGACCGTCGCCGAATTTGTAGCACTCGCCAAGGAAAAGCCGGGCGCGCTGAACTACAGCCATCCCGGCAAGGGCTCGACCGGGCATCTCGGCTTCGAGCTGTTCAAGCGGCTGGCCGGGATCGACGTCACCGGGATCGGCTACCGCGGCTATCCGCAGATGGTGCCTGACATCACCAGCGGCCTGATCTCCACGACCTTCCTGTCCGCGAACCAGGCGCTGGCGCAGGTGCAGTCCGGCTCGATCCGGATCATCGGCACCATCAACGACCGCCGCACCAAATACTTCCCCGATGTCCCGACCATGGCCGAGCAGGGCTTTGCCGAGGCCCAGGTGACGCCCTGGTTCGGCGTGGTGCTGCCGAAAGGCACGCCGGAGCCGATCGTGGAGCGCATCGGCAAGGCCCTGGAGGCCGCGCTGGCCACGGCGGATGTGCAGCAGAGGCTGGACGTGGCGGGCTGTGAGGCCAAAAGCGCGCCGCGGCAGGCCTTCGCCGATATCATCAAGGCCGACGTCGGACTGTGGGCCAAGGTGGTCAAGGAAGCCGGCATCACCGCCGACTGAGCCCGATCTGGCAGGCACCGCCGCCCTTCGGGGGCAGAAATCCCGTATTGGGGCAGCCGGCATCGACAAGTCAGCCAAAGGTGACGCTACCGCACACAACCGGGCGGATTTGGCCCGGTTCACCGCCGTTTTGAGCATGTTCCCCAGGGCCCGAAAGTCGTCGTATATTGCGACCGAGTGGAGCCCGGCCTCAATAACATGACCTCTGAATCGCCGCCGAATTCGCCAATGACGCGATCGTTCTCGCTGTCGATCGGCCAGCTGACATTCGGCAGTTTCATGCTGGTGCTGGCGGTGATCATCATCACCTCCACCGCCAGCGTCATCGCCATCCGCCACATCGATGCGACCTTTGCCGAGTTGCAGCGGCTGCAGAGCGTCGGCGACCT
>JAIEPP010000205.1 GCA_019748335.1 Xanthobacteraceae bacterium | reverse complement strand
CGGCGAGGCAAGCGCCAGCACGCGCGCGGCAGCGCGGGCGCGGGCAGCGAGTTCGGTCATCAGAGCGGGCAGATCGGCGTTGCCGTCGAGTGCCTTCAGCGGCGCGGTCATCCAGGGGGGCTCGGGCTTTCGTTAAGGTCATGTTCTAGCATGGAAATTGCGGCCTTGGCGAGGTCCGGAACCGGCATGGCAGGTGGGCGGTGAGGGGTGACGGCGGCTGGGCCGCTCTTCCCGGTCCCTGGATTTTGCTGAATTGTAGCTTGGGCGCCCGGCCTGCGGGAAGCGGGAGCAATCCAATGGGTGGCAAGAACCGATCAGGATCAGATTTCATCGCTCTAACGACCTGCTGCCTCGTTGATGAGAATCTCGACGACCGTCGTCTCGACGAATTGCACCGATGGGCTGAACGGAAGACAAATTTCGTCGTGATCGATTCCGACACTGGCGAAGATATCACTCGGATCATGCTGGCTTGAGGGCCGCCCGTCGGATCCCGCCTGCGCGATGCCGGCATCTCGGCATGCTTGCGTCGCTTTCGTTTGTCGATCGACGCAACGGTGATGCGGCGATCCATCTCACCACCGACGAAGACAGCTCATCCTAAATCAAGTTCAAGGAAGGTCAGCGCTGCATCGGTCGGACTTGCAGCTTGCCGCGCCTGTTAACCACGAAACTGATCTACGGATGAAAAACAAAAAATTTAAGATAAACTGAATCAATCGGCGGATCGACGTGTGTAGTAAATTTTCTTCTACCAGCGCGGTAGAAAGAATCACACATGAAGCCTCTTTTGTTGGCTGCCATCGCTGTGACGGTGGCAAGCGGCCCAGCATGGGCACAATCATCGACAGGGTCGGGCGTCGGCATCGCCAAATCGACTTCGAGCTCGCAGTCGATCTCGGGGCAAGGCGGTTCGGCCAAGATCGTCAGCAACAGCACCGTCCCGGCCGATCAGACGGTCAGGAACGTGCCGAGCGTTTTCGCACCGGGCTTGGCCGCGGCCGGGCTCGAAACGTGCCTCGGATCGATTTCCGGCGGAGGTGCGTTGATCGGTACCGGATTTAGCTTCGGCACCTCGATCCCTGATCCCAGCTGCGCGGCGCGGCTCGATGCGCGGACGCTATGGAGTTTTGGCCTTAAGAAGGCCGCGGTGGCGCGGCTTTGCCTCAACACCGACATCTACCGCGCCATGCCGGACGTTTGCGCGATCTATCTGCCGCAGGCTCCCGCGCGTCCCAACCGCGCTCCCGCTCCGCTCGCCTACGCATCGACGGTAACGACCGCCCCGGACGAGCAGCCCTACGCGGGCGGCCCGATCCTGCTGGTCGACGGCGACACCGGCAAGACCCGCCTTTGCAAGGACTACGACGAGCCCGGCCAGCGCTGCCGTGTCTGGGCCCACGTCGAGCACCACAAGTCTCCGCCGAAGAAGAAAGCGACGGTGCGTGGTGGACTGACGACCATGGCAGCGATCCAACCCGCCCCGGCAACCGCCGTGGTGGAAATCGAAAAGAAGGGAAAGTCACAATGAAGAAGCTGTTGATGAGTGTTGCGTTCATCGCACTGGTGGGAAGCATTGTGCCGGCTGACGCGGGCTCGACGTTCGCCATCGGAGGAGGCCTCAACCTCGGTCACGTCCAGACCGGGACGGGGGCTGCCTCGACGGGCTCGGCGGCGGCGGGTTCGCTCGCCAACGGGACCACCACCAACATCGGTGCTGGTTTCGCGGCGGCTTCCCCGGCGGGGAGCATCTCGACCGGCCTCGGGGCGTCTGCGGGTCAAAGCAGCGCCGTGAGCGGAGCGGCCTCCGTCGGTAACGGGGCGGCCATAACCAGCGGCGTCTCCAACAACATCGGTGTCGGTGTTGGCGGAGGCTTCACAAACGTGCTGCCTTAAGTCGACGATAGCGGCATGGTGGCGAAGCTTCGTCACCATGCTGCTCACAATCCGTTTCGGCGATGACGCTGCGCCGCCAGCTCGGCGAAGCCGCAGACGGGGTCTGCTCTGTATGCGCAGCGCTCCAGCATTGAGCAGACCGTTGCTTGAAATCGTGAAAACGAGAAGCGCTGGTTCCCCATCCGAATGCGCGTTTCCGATTCAAGACCGGAAGACGTGGGCAGACCGTCAAAAATAACGCGACTGACCTACGAAACCATTCGCCGGGATTTGTCGAGCACCAGAACGCTCACCGATACCAGGAGATCTCGGACGGCACTGAGGTCGGCTGGTCTCCGGCATAACCGATCATTAACCATACGGGCCCATGATTTGAGCGGAATTCCGGTGGGCAAGCGCGCGGGAGCCGTTACAGGTCTGTCACCGCGACGGCTCTTTCGCTTGGCTGACCGGCGATGGGAGGAATCCCGCGACTGGGTTGAGACGTAGGGACCGCAGTGACCGAAGTACCGGACAGCGCCACGCAGGATAACAAACAGCCCGAGGCGCCACCGCAGGTGGCCTCGAGCCGGCTGCCGGTGATCGCGGTGTCCCTGGCTGCCCTGGCCGTCATCGGTGCCACCGTTGCTTCCGTGCCGAGTTTCAGCCGCTCCGCCCTGCCAGTTTTCAAACAGTTGTTTTCGCAAAGCGACGATCAGTCCGCAGACTTCAGCCGCTTCTCTTCACCGAAGCCCAAGCGCGTCGCTGCAACTCCGCCGGCTCCAATCCTGGTACCGGATCCAGTTGTCAGGGCGGGACTGAGGGACATTCAGCAGTCCGAGCAACAGAACGCCGATGCGTTGCAGAAAAACGCCGATGCGTTGGCGGCGCTCACGCAGAGCTCCGCGACCCAACAGGCGGATTTGAAAAGAGTAACCCGTCAACTCGCCTTGCTGACGGCACAGGTGAACTCCCTGCAGAATCAGGCGCCGCAGCCGTTGACGACTTCCAGCATCGGCGGCCCGTTGACGACATCCAGCATCCCGCGTCCAAATCCGCGCACGCGGGTCGTCCACGCGTCGCGAAGAGTGCCCCCTCCGGTCGTCGCTCCTCCTGCAGTTGTTCCTGCAGCAGCAGCACCAACGCTTCCCAAGCCTGTCGGCCCGTTTTCGGTAGGGGGCGCTCCGCTGAGTCCTCCGCCGGCACCCGGCTCGGGCGCAAGCTAGCGCTTGCCGGCACCAACCGGGCCTCCAGCGACGGCCGCTATCCGGTTGGTAGCGCGGGCAGACCGGGCATGGCGCGCAGATGACCGGCTTCGGTGTAGCATGGCGAGAGGCGGAATGAACGTGCCGTAGCTGCGATGTCGAGCACCAATACACACTACGGCAAGCGTGCTAACGCAGAGGCGTCCGTGATCGATAAGAAGCGGCGAGAAGAGCCTCGAATAGCGCCCTTTCAGCATAATACTTCGCTGCAAGGCGGTTGTATTCTGAGCCTTGGACGATGACCCGCCCCGCTGTAGTCGATACGCGCCACCGCCATCGTTTTCGACCGATCTTTTCCAACAAAATCTCAAAAAAAGGGTAACGCATCCAACGTTCTAAGGTCTGACTGTCGGCCAGGATCGGGCTATTCCGATCCGCATTGGAAAGTGCGAAAGCAAGATCACGAAATCGATTAGAATAATTCACCCGAACGGGTGAGCATGCCCAATCATCGGGCTTCGACGAGCCGCTGCTCTGGGGCGATTATTCCTGACGCGGTCCGTGTAAAAGCGCTGTTGGACGAAAGCTGGTTCGTTGAAAGCGTTACAGCCGCGACAGAGGATTTATCCATTAACGGCAGCACGATAGGCTATCGGCCTGCACCTCGGTTATGGGAGCTGAACCGCCAAGACACTACGGCTGTCCATGCCAGCGAGGTATGCTGACATTCGCCAACAGCGAAATCAGGTCGGATTGCCTAGCCGATCCGGTTTTGGCTAGAACCGCTTTGACCTGGGTTCGGATGGTCTCTCGGGACAGTCCGGTGCTCGCCGCAAGATCGTCGATAGTCTTGCCTTGAAGCAGTCCATTGGCCGCGCGAATCTCGGCCGGCGATAGATCGAACAGCCCGTTGAGAAGTTCGTCGGGCAGGGACTGGGAGGAACCGAGCGGGGTCACCACCAGAATGCCCATCGCTGGCCCGAAGATGTCATGCGCGGAACGGCGGACCGGGATCAGATGAACGATCACCGCGGCGCTTTCGCCCTTCGCGGGCACCGGGATCGATTTGGCGCCGAATTGATACTCAGAAAAATTGAGATTCTGGATGGCCTCCGAAAGCAAGGCATTGGCGCCTGCGTCGGCGAGAGCAATCTGGCCGAAAGCTCTCGAGATGACTTGACCACCGAGCGTTTCAAAAAGCGGGCTGGTGGCGACGACCTTTCCGTCGCCGAGCAAAACCGCCGACGGCAACCCCATTGTGTTGAGAGATTCAGCCATTCCCTGAGCGCGACCAAGACGCAAGCGGGCGGACATCAAGGCTGCACGCGCCAGATGAGGTCGCAGTGCATTCAGCGTCGGCAGGTGCTCGTCTTCGACCGGGCCGTCTGCGAAGCGGCGTTCGATGCTGAAGGCAAGCATGTCGTCGCTGGGAACTTGCACAACGGTTCCTGCAGCCCAGCCGAGCCCGCGGGGCCGCAGAAACTCCTGGAATGTCGGACTACTATCCATTTCGTCGGCGGCAAATATATCGATCTCGCGGAGGAATCCCGCGTGCCGACTCGCAATCAGCCGCTCCATCCTCGGATTGCGCTCATGCCAGCGCCCCTCAAGGAACTCCAGAAACACCTGTCTCACCGGCTCCGAGCAGGTCCACCGCACGTTGCGCGGATCGGTGGTCAACAGAATTGTCCCGAGACCCCCGACCATTTCGGCCAGGTCGTGCAGAACGCCCGGCCACATCTCAGGCAAGGCTGCGGCTTCGTAAATAACGTCCAGCATCCGGTTCGGCGTGTCTGACGACATCTTATTTTTTACTTCCCAGTCCCTCGGCAACCCGAAGATCGAGCTGGTCGAACCGAGCAATACGGTCGAGCCCGAGTTTAGACGCTGCTCGCGAGCCGAAATTTTGCCATTCACCCTGACGGGTGAAGCCATGTCCGGAAGGGGATGTCAATCAATTGTCTCTGCGATGTTCGAGGGCGCCGGGAAAAACAGCCTTGGGCAAATTGCATTGCGGGGGCATGAATATGAATTTCGATTGCGGATTTGGCGCTTCTCCCAAGCGTACTAGCAAGCTGCTTCTCGCGGGTACAGCCTTGGCGACGGCGATCTTCCTTCCGTCCCTTGCGCAAGCGCAAACTTGGGTGGGCGCGACAACTGACTACAATACTTCCGCCAATTGGAGCCCCGCCCAAGTACCCGATACTGCCGGTGAGGCTGCCGTATTTTTGAATGCGGGCACGACAGCGGTAAACATCACACTTGGTCCGATCTCTCCGCAGTCGTGGACCTTCGATCCGACCTCGCAGAATTACGTCGTCACCGGCCAGCTGGTCAATTTCGTCACTGGCATCACCAACAACGCCAGCGCAGGCCAGGCAATTTCGATCGCCAATAACATGACAGGCGCCACGATCTCCCAGGCCGCGGCCAGCACGCTGACACTGTCCGGCTTCAACACGTTCACCAATACTTCTGCCACCGCCGGCACGCTGCTGAACTCCGGTAACCTAACCACCACCGCCAACAATTCTGCGACCTTCAACAACAGCGGCACGCTCACTGGTACCGTCGCTTCGTCCGGCACATTCGGCAACACCGGCACCGTCACCGGTGCAGTCGCGATCACCGCTGGTGCGGCGACGAATTCGGGTGCGTTGCAGAGCACCCTCGATGTCAGCGGTGGCACTTTCACAAACAGCAGTGGAGGTACGGTTGCGGACACTACGACCATCACCGGTGGTTCGGTCACGAACAATACTGGCGCGTCTTTTGCGAATGTGGCGAACAACGGCGCGACGTTCAACGCCAACGGCGGCTCGGTGATCGGGACGTTCGACAACATGACGGCCGGCTCACGGCTATTGGTCAACAGCGGTACCAATACGTTCGCTGGCCTGATCACGAACTCGGGCGCCAATGCCGGCGGCGGCATCTCTGTGAGTGCCGGGGCGATCCTGACTGCAAACGGTGGCGTCACGAATAACACCGGCGCGACGATCGTAAACAACGGCTTCGTCGGCAATACCGGCACGGTCAACAACTTTGGCACCTGGACCGGAACGGTCAGCACCAGCGGAACGTTCAACAACAACGGCACCGGCACCGTGTCGGGTCTGCTGACCAATACCGCCGGCACCGCGACCAATGCCGGGCAGCTCAACGGCGGCGTCGCCGTCTCGGGCGGCACAGTCACCAATACCAATATCGTGGCCAACGGCGTGACTGTCAGCGCTACCGGCGCCTATACGCAGAATGCAGGCACGACCAACGGCGGTCTCACCAACGGCAATAACGTCGACGCCAATGGCGGCGCGATCAATGGCACGATCGTCAACAACGCCGGTGTATTCAACGTCGGCGGTAACGTCACGAGCAACGGCACGTTCACCAACAACGGCACGGCGACGTTTGCGTTGGGCCTCGGTAACTACTCCGGCCTTACCGCGCTGACGAACAACTCGACGTCAGCTACAGCCGTCGTCGTTTCGACCGGCAGATTGCTTACTGTTACAGGCGCGATTGCCAACAATGCCGGCACGTACATCAACAACGGCACCACCACTGCGGCCAGCACCAGCAACGCGTCGGGTGCGACCTTCAACAACAACGCGACTGGCACGCTGAACAGCACCCTGAACAACGACGGTTCGACCAACAACGCAGGCACGATCAACGGCCTCGCTACCAACACGGGCAACGGTACGCTGACGACGACGGGGACTTTGGCCAACGGCTTGACCAACACAGGCGTCGTCAATGCGCAGGGCACCATCAACGGACCGATTGCCAACAATGCCGGCGGCATCAACGTCACCGGCGCGCTGGTCGGCAACTCGACCTTCACCAACGCCGCGGCCGCGGCCATGAATATCAACGGCCAGTCGTTTACCGGGAGTACCACCTACATCAACTCCGGCTTCACCAATCTCATAACGGCCGGCATCCTCAGCGCGACCTCTATCACCAACAACGGCACGTTCCTCAACAGCGGCACGACGACCGGCACGTTCACGATGGCGGCGGGTAACCTGAGTGGCACCGGCAACACCCAAAGCCTCACCGTCAACGGCGGCACCTTCGCGCCGGGCAACGGCACCGCGGGCTCCTCGATGACGATCACCGGCAACATGGTCCTGCAGGCTGCGGCGACCTATCTGGTGCAAGTCGATCCGACGACAGCGTCGTTCACGAATGTGACCGGCGCGGCAACGCTGAACGGCGCGACCGTGAGCGCCAATTTCGCCGCCGGCAGCTACGTCTCCAAGCGCTACACCATCGTCACGGCGGCCGGTGGCAGAACCGGTACCTTTGGCGCGCTGGTCACGACCGGGCAGCCGGCGAGCGTGACCTCGACGCTCAGCTACGACGCCAACAACGCCTATCTCGACCTGAATCTGGCCTTCGGCTTGCCGGGCTCGCTGGACCAGAACCAACAGAATGTCGGCAACGCGTTGACCGGCTTCTTCAACCGCACCGGCGGCATCCCGGCGGTCTTCGCGTCCCTGACGCCTGCCCAGCTCACCCAAGCGGACGGCGAGGCGGCGACCAGTTCGCAGCAGTCGACCTTCAACGCGATGAACCAGTTCATGGGCGTGATGACGGATCCCTTCATTGCCGGGCGCGGCGATCCCTTGTCGGCCGGCGGCAGCGCCACGGGTTATGCCGACGAGCGGGCCACGAAGCGCAATCCGAACGACGCGCTGGCCGCGATCTATCGCAAGGCGCCGCTGGCGGCCGATCCGTTCGCGCAGCGCTGGAGCGTCTGGGCCGCGGGCTATGGCGGTTCGCAGACCACCAACGGCAACGCGGTGCAGGGTTCCAGCAACAGCAGCAGCAACCTTTACGGCACGGCCGTCGGCGCCGACTACCGGCTGTCGCCGAATACGCAGGCCGGCTTTGCACTCGCCGGCGGCGGCACCAACTTCAGCGTCGCCAACGGGCTCGGCTCGGGCCGCTCGGATTTGTTCCAGGCCGGCGCTTTCGTCCGGCACAACATGGGTGCGGCGTATCTATCCGGCGCGCTGGCCTATGGCTGGCAGGACGTCACCACCAACCGCACGCTGACCATTGCGGGCATCGACCAGTTGCAGGCGAAGTTCAACGCCAACGCATGGTCGGGCCGTATCGAGGGCGGTTACCGCTTCGTGACGCAGGGGCTGGGCTGGACGCCTTACGCAGCCGGCCAGTTCACCACCTTCGACCTGCCGGCCTATGCCGAACAGGTGATCTCCGGCGCCAACACCTTTGCGCTCGTCTATGGCGACAGGAGCGTGACGGCGACGCGCAGTGAACTCGGTCTGCGCACGGATAAATCGTTTGCGATGGAAGATGGTGTGTTCACGCTGCGCGGCCGCGCTGCCTGGGCGCACGACTACAATCCGGATCGGGCCATCGGCGCGACTTTCCAGACGCTGCCGGGCGCCTCCTTCGTCGTCAACGGCGCACGGCAGGCGAGCGATGCTGCGCTGGTCACGGCCTCCGCCGAAAAGAAATGGCTGAACGGCTGGTCCGCCGCCGGTACCTTCGAGGGCGAGTTCTCCAGCGTCACCACCAGCTACGCCGGCAAGGGCGTGGTGCGTTACGCCTGGTAAAGGCTTGACGCCTACGCCGGATCGATCGTCCGCGCACCGCCCACCACCAGATCGTCCCGGTGGATCATCTCGGCCCGGCCGCTGATGCCCAGGATCACCATCACATCCGGCGAGGAGCGGCCCTTGACCTTCTCGGCATCCTCGGCGTCGTAGGCGACGAGGCCGCGGCCGATTTCGTGGGTGTCGGGGCCGCGCACCACCACGGCATCGCCGCGGGCGAACTGGCCGTCGATCCGGATCACGCCTGCCGGCAGCAGGCTCTTGCCGGCGCGAAGGGCCGCGACGGCGCCGGCGTCGATGGTTAGCGTGCCCTTGGGCTCCAGCGAACCGGCGATCCAGCGTTTTCGTGCGGTGACGGGATTGGCCGGCGTCAGGAACCAGGTGCAGCGGCCGCCGTCGGCGATCGCCTGCAGCGGATGCTCGATCTTGCCCGACGCGATCAGCATATGCGTGCCCGCCGTGGTCGCGATCTTGGCGGCCTCGATCTTGGTGTACATGCCGCCGCGCGAGAGTTCGGATTCGGCGGCGCCCGCCATCGCCTCGATTTCCGAGGTGACGGATTCCACGATCGGAATCAGTTTCGCGTTCGGATTGGCGCCGGGCGGCGCGTCGTAGAGGCCGTCGATGTCGGACAGCAGGACCAGGAGATCCGCGCTCGCCATGGTGGCGACGCGCGCGGCGAGGCGGTCATTGTCGCCATAGCGGATTTCGTTGGTGGCGACGGTGTCGTTCTCATTGATTACGGGCACCGCGCGCCATTCCAGCAATTTGGCGATGGTCGAGCGGGCGTTGAGATAGCGGCGGCGTTCTTCCGTGTCCTGCAAGGTCACCAGAATCTGTCCGGCGCCGATGCCGTGGTCGCCCAGCACCTCCGACCAGATCCGCGCCAGCGCGATCTGCCCGACCGCCGCGGCGCCCTGGCTTTCCTCGAGTTTCAGCGGCCCGCGCGGCAGCCTCAGCCGGCTGCGGCCGAGTGCGATCGACCCCGACGACACCACCAGAACGTCGCGGCCCTCGCCATGCAGTTTCGCGATATCGGCCGCCAGCGCCGCCAGCCATGCCGCGCGCACTTCGCCCTTGTCGGAATCGATCAGCAGCGACGAGCCGACCTTGACGACGATGCGGCGAAAGTTTTTGAGCGCGGGGCGTTTCATGGGCTTGGTCGGGTGAGGCGGAAAGTCGAGAAGCAATACGCGCCGGTTTCCTGATTTGGAAGTGGCGCAAGCAGGGAAGTCGCGGCTGGCGTCAGCCTGACGTCACCCTTGCGGGTTCGCCGGCGCCCACGGCTCGGCCTGCTGGACGCCGCCCTTGGCTTTCAGCGAAACCGGCGCTTCACCGATCACCTCGACCAGGGCCTTGAGCGCTTCCGGCACGCCTTCGCCGGTCACGGCCGAGACCAATAGCGGCGTCTTCTTCGCGGCGCGCTTCAGCCGGTCTTTCTGCTTCTTCAGTTCGTCCGGCGTCACCGCGTCGATCTTGTTGAGGGCGACGATCTCGATCTTGTTGGCGAGATCGCCTTCATAGGCGTCGAGTTCGGTTCGCACCGTCTTGTAGGCCTTGCCGGCATGTTCGCAGGTGGCGTCGATCAAATGCAGCAGCACCCGGCAACGCTCGACATGGCCCAGGAATCTGTCGCCGAGGCCGGCGCCTTCATGCGCGCCCTCGATCAGGCCGGGAATATCGGCCAGCACGAATTCGCGGCCCTGCGCGTTCACGACGCCGAGCTGCGGATGCAGCGTGGTGAAGGGATAGTCGGCGATCTTCGGCTTGGCGGCGCTGACGACGGAGAGGAAGGTCGACTTGCCGGCATTGGGCAGGCCGACCAGGCCGGCGTCCGCAATCAGTTTCAGCCGCAGCCAAATCCAGCGCTCCTCGCCTTCCTGGCCGGGATTGGCGTTGCGCGGCGCGCGGTTGGTGGAGGATTTGAAATGGGCGTTGCCGAAGCCGCCATTGCCGCCTTTGGCCAGCACGAATTTTTCGCCGAGCGTGGTGAAGTCGTGGATCAGCGTTTCGCGATCCTCGTCGATGATCTGGGTGCCGACCGGCACTTTCAGCACGATCGATTTGCCGTTGGCGCCATGG
>JAIEPP010000091.1 GCA_019748335.1 Xanthobacteraceae bacterium | reverse complement strand
TCCTGGAACGACGTGTTCAACGTTGAGATGAGCTCTTGTTTACCTGCTCTATCCACGTTGCTCTCTCCGGTTGGCGAGTTTCGCGAACGAACCCCGCCGGTTGCACGTGCCGCCCGGCATCCGTTGCTGTTGAGGCGCTGGCTCCGGGACGACGATTAAGGTGAAACAATCCGCCGTCGCCAGCGTTCTGCCATCACCCTCGAGTGCCTGTCCCCTCGCAGCGCCGAACGAGCCGGAGCCTCAAGGTGCCAAAAGGTACGAACCGACTTAAAGCCATGACGGACGCCTGAAGCGCCAGCCCTGGCCGGACTTAAAACGGTCTTACCCATCTATGCAGGCTTGCATTGATTAAGCCGGCTTTTTGAAGTTTACTGATCGAAAGCGTCTTTCGATCTTCAGCTTCAGCAGCCCGACGCACCTGCAGTCTCGGACAGGAATTGGCCGGACAAGGCAACAGGTTTCCCCGCAGCCTCCCGGCCGTTCCATCTGTTCAGTTGCCCGAACAGAATTTCAATGTATGCATTCTTTTGCGCGAATGCGCGCGCAGCGATACGCTGTGCATCCGGCACCGTATAGACGGGTTCCAATAGGCGGGCAAGGGGCGACAGGAACTTTTTAAGAGAGCTTGAACGACGCACCTTGTCGTCGCTGCTCATACCGCCTTCGACGCAACGGGCGGCCAGCGTGAAACCCGGCCTGTTCGCTATGGCGCAGGCGGCGGTGCCGCCTGAACCCTTGCGAAGGCCACCGGCCGCGGTGCCGGCGCGGCCTCGATGGATGCCACACGCTCCGCCAGCGGCCTCGTCGATGGTGCCTTTTCAACCGGCTCGATGAAGCCCGGCACCGGCGCGAGATCAGGAGCGCCGAGCTTGGCGATCTTGGTCCGTGTCCGCGCCATGGCGATCTGGAACGAACGGCTCTGCGGCTCGCCGAGCTTGGCGAGCGCCACGCGCGTCTCGGTCTCGTCCGGCACGATATGGACCACCCTGTAGCCACGCTCCTTCAACTGCCGCAGCAGCGCGGGCAGCATCTGGACGGTCCGATTCTGGATATCGTGCAGCAGGATGATGCCTTTCTTCTTCTGTTCAAGCCGCGCCATCGTGCGCTGCAGGACCTGATCGGGCGTGATGAACAGCCAGTCATCGCCGACAATGTCCACACTAACCGAAATCAGACCGTTCTCGGCGACGAACGCATCGAGCCGCTTGTTATGGTTGAGGCCGGGGAAGCGGAAGAACGGCGAGAGCGCCGCTTTCTCTTCGCCGAGCGCCACATTGGCCGCATGCAGTCCGCCGCCGATCTGGAAATCGGCCGCGTTGCGGTTGCGGCGCTGCGTGAGATAGCGATGCGACCAGGTATGCGTGCCGATCGTATGGCCGGCCTGCGCCGTCTCCTGCACGAGTTTGGGATAAGCCGCTGCCATGACGCCCACGGTGAAGAAGGTCGCCTTGACGCATTCGCGCTCTAGCGCCTTCAGCACGGCCGGGGTGCGATTGGCGATCGGTCCGTCGTCGAAGGTCAGCACGACCTCGTGGTCGTCAAGCGCGAGCGTTCGTTTATAGCTCGCAAGCCCGACCGGGCCGTCGGCGACCGATACAGGCATGACACGTGAGACGCCCAGCGCGTCGGGGTTCGAGCACTCTGCCCGCACAGGCAGCGACGCGGCACCCATAACGCCGCCAGCCATCATGGCCGCAACCCAAAACTTCATCGCCCCCAACTCCGACGCTACAAGAACTCGGTCGACGATAATCCGACAATCTTGACGATTTGCTTCCATCAGCCGGATCCCGTGACTTTTTGCGTGCAACGCATGACAAGTCGCGCCAATGCTCATTGATCCGCCGCCGAACCGGCTGAGCCTTGACGAGGAGCATCAAGCGTTGTCGCGCGGTCCCATGCCCCGAATTCTCGCGGTCCTCGCCGTCACGCAGGTCGTCGCCTGGGGCGTCATCGGTTTTCCTGCCGTGCTTGCGCCGGCCATCGCCGCCGACCTTCGCATGCCACTGCCCGCCGTTTTCGCCGGCACGTCGGTGATGTCGGTCGTCACCGCGCTCGCGTCGCCCGTCTTCGGCCCGTTATTCGTGCGCCTTGGCGCCCGCTTCATGATGATGGCCGGCGCGCTCACGGCCGCGCCCGGTCTTGCCTTGATCGCCGTATCAACTGGCCCGATCGTCTATTTCGTCGGCTGGCTGCTGATCGGCCTCGGCGGCGCGGCGATGCTGACGACCGGCGCGCATATCTACCTCGCCGAGCGGGACGGGGCCGCAGCGCGCGGGCCGATCAGCGGTCTGATGGTGATGACGGGCCTTTCCAGCGCTGTGTTCCTGCCATTGACCGGGCTTCTCAGCGATTTCGCGGGTTGGCGATGGACATGCGCGATTTTCGCGGTGCTGCTCGGCGCTCTCAATCCCCTCCTCTGCCTGATCGCGCTGCCGCCCACCCAAGCTCTGAGCTCTGGCGCGGCTCAGCCTGCCAAGAGCGCGCGGACGCCGGTCAGATGGCGTGTTTTCGGCATGATCGCAGGAGCCATCGCACTCAACGGATTTGCGACCTTCGGCATCACGGCCGTCACCGTGCAGATGTTCATCACCATTGGATACGACCAGCGCGCGGCGATTGCTCTGGGGTCGGCGATCAGCGTCGTTCAGGTCGGCGCGCGAGCGGTCGACCTTGTGAGTTCGAGACTGATGCGCCGCACCGGCGATGGGTTGCCGACCGCTGCGATCGCCACGGCTCTCATCCCGATAGGCCTGCTGATCCTCGTGCTAGGCGCGGGCCGGCCTCTCGTCACCGGCCTGTTCGTCATGCTCTACGGCGTCGCCAGCGGAATTCTTGCCGTCGCGCGCTCGACCATCCCGCTCGCCTTCTACAGCGGCCCCGATTACGCGCGCGTCCTGTCGCGCATCGGCCTGCCTCTCAATCTCACGGTCGCAGCGTCCCCGCCGCTGATGGCCTGGTTGCTGGAGGATTTCGGCCTTGGGGCGATGGTGACCGTGGCGTTGTCCGCCTGCTGCGGCGCTTGCGCGATGCTGGTCGCCCTCGCCAGCCAACGCAACTCTCGACCCGTTCGCGCGTTCGAGAGTTAGCATCGCCACAACGTGGCCGGGCCAATTGGACAAAGGACGTTCGCCGTCGGCGCATCGCTGCGCCCGACTCCATCGCATGACCAGTGGATCGAATGATCACCTCAATACGCGGGCTTGATGCCGGAGCGGCGAAGAAAACGGGCTCGTCCGGCACCCTTTGTGGTAATGCTGCAGGTCGACATGGCTTGATCGTCAGCGGCGAGTCTGCCGCTTGCACCACTGGCCAACATAAATAGCTCGCGCGACACTGTCGGAAATGCCAGGGTAGGAACGACGATGCAACCCTTTCTCGAAATGAACGAGTTCCGGCGGTTCGGCCTGTCGCTCAAGCATTCATCGACGGAAGAAGAGCTCACCGATCATTTTCTGCAGTTCATGGACGCGGTCGGCGTCCGCCATTTCTCGATCACATTGTTCAAATTCTACCGCGACAACGTCTATCTGACATCTCTGCTCGAGCAGTTGCCCAATTTCAGCCTCACGATGGAGCAGACATATGAATGCAAGACGAAAAGCTCGCTTGCGCGGTTGAACCATCGCTCCAGCAAACCGTTTTTCTGGTCGCTCGACGTTTTTGGCGACGATTGCGAGCGCGACATTGCGTTGAAGCAATATCTGATCTCAGAGGGGCTGGATGGCGGCTTTACGGTACCCGTCGTCCACAGCTATTCGACGACGACCACGATTGTCATGGGCTTGCGCGATGTCTACAGTTTCATGGACGATGAGATCCTGTTTCACTCGATGTCGCTGCACCTCATCGACGGGCTGATGCGGCTCCGATTTCCCGTGCCCTTGAGCCGAGATTTTACCAGGAACCGGAAGCAGGCGCTCCCCCTTTCGCCACGCGAAGCCGAAACTGTGTCCTGGATCGCGCTTGGAAAATCGAGCTGGGAGACAGGCAAGGTTCTCGGCATCAGCGAGCACACCGTCAACGATCATATCGAGAGCGCCATCCGGAAGCTGCGCGCCAAGAACAGGACGGAAGCCGTTACCATCGCGCTGCTCACCCATCAGATCGACCTCACCAAGGGCAACGCCGTTTCCTGATCGGCCGCCTATTTCAAGGCTGCAAGGAACGTGTCCACCGCTCGCCAGTTCTCGGCCGCGCCGCGAGGATTGCGGCTTTCGATGAGGGACGACGAGCCATGCGATCCACTCTTCGGCACATATTGCGTTTTGGCTTGTCCTGGGACCGCTGCAAGGATCACTCGGGCCTCCTCGGCCTCGCCGCCGCTATCCGACGAAACGAAGACAGGCGCTTTCACCTTCGCCGCGGCATCGCGGACGAACGACCGCGCGCCAAAATATTCGCCGGGCGAAAATGCGAGCACCGCTTTCACGGATTGCGGATGCTGCGCCGCCAGCACGAAGACGAGCGACGCTGAGTAACTTGACCCCCATATCACGACCGGCCGATTGCCGGCGCGCATCTCGGCCCATGTCAACGCCGCCTCCATGTCCTTGTACGCGGAGAGAAAATCCGCGCCGCCGCGCGCACCCGCAGCCGTTTCGTTCGGGCCGAAAAGCGACCCGCCGGAGCGTTGATCGACGGCAAGCGTGTCGAAGCCAAGCTGGCGCAGCTTCGGCGCGATGGAATCATATTCGTGCCGGCTCGAACTCGCCTGATGGAAGAGGACGACGAGGCCCTTGGAAGAGGCTCCCGCAGCCTGAAAATCGGCAAAGACCTTCACGCCATCCGCCGCCTTAAACGAAACCGGATCGGCCTTGGCGGCGGAGGCGCCGTGCAACAGCATCGCTGCGAGGATGAGTGTACGCATATGTCGAACCGTCATGACCGTGCCTCCTGTCATGCCGAGCATATGGATACCGGCAATCACGTCGGAATCACGATTGCGTGGAGGGAGCGAAGCCGCGTAGCTCAAGCCGTCGTTTGTCGCGACCGATCGGCAGCGCTGCCGATAGCCGGGGTGACGCTGCGAAAGCGAGACGGCCCAATTTGTTTGACGGCTTTCAATAAACCGCTGTTTTGATGCCTGAGAACGTAGTACGCTCGTTGTCAAATGTAATAAAATCATGATGAGAGATGATGTTTCTTGAAACCGAAATTTTAAGCAACATAGCGATCAGCCTTGCCGCGGCCGACACTCTCGATGAAATCAAGGCGATTGCTCGCACGACACTTTCCAGTATCAACGTCGATTATTTTACAGTCTATAGCTATAAGTATTATGCCGAAACGATCTACGTCAATTCGATCATTGAGAATCAATCGGATTATCATTTCCCGGAAAACAAGAAATTCGAGTTCAAGAACAACAGTTCTCTCGGTCAAAAGGCACTAATCGCCGATGCTCCGTTTTTTTGGACGGCCGATGTCTTTAACCCGAATTTGCCTATCGACAAGGAACTCAGCGAATATTACGCCGCCGAAGGCGTAGCGGTCGGATATTGCATTCCGATCACACGCAGTTCGACAGCGCGAACGATCATTCATTTCGGATTTCCGCCTGACGTTCCAAAGCAGCCGGAAGGCTGGTTCCTGCACGCAATCGGGCTCATGATCAATTTCGCGATCATGCGTTTGCGCTTCCTTGCCCAGCACAAGCGCTCCTGGATACCCAAGCAACGCTCCGTTCCGCTCTCGAAGCGGGAAGTTCAAACCATATCCTGGATCGCGCTCGGCAAATCGAGCTGGGAAACCAGCAAGATCCTCGGGATCAGCGAACATACGGTCAACGACCACATTGAGCGCGCGGTCCGCAAGCTTGGCGCCTCCAACCGGACGGAGGCGGTGGCCGCCGCCATCATGACCGGCCAGGTCGACTTCACCAGCTTCGATCAGGCCAATCCCTGACGGCGCCCCCCCTAGATTTCAGGGCACCGAAAACAGGGTGGCTGAAAATCACCACCCCAAATGTCGCAATTGTGCCACGAACGGTCACGGCGGAGAAAGGGAATGCAGCAAGAGGTGAGTCGGTACCGGCGGATGCTTTTGGCAAGGCACCATCGACACACCATCAACGGGAGCCAAGAATGACGCCGGACCTTGAAACCGGGAGTGCACAGAAGTGCGCGACCCTCGCCACACTACTCGACTACATAGCGGAAGACTGTGACAGCCCTGCAGCCTTCCTCCAGCTTTTTTATCTTTCGCGCGAAGCCGAGATCATGGAAGCGGCGCTCATATTCGCGAGCCTTCCCGAAGACATGAAGGGCCTCGCGCTGAAGATGCTGTCCACATTGGCGCGCGAAGCGGAAATGCCCGAATGGGCCCCTGCGAAACAGCCTCTGTCAGTCGCCGGGACCGAACCCTCGCCGCGCGCTTCCGCAGCGCCGCCGTGTCATTCCACGCTCACCTGGTAAGGCAGAGTAGCCCCAGCGAAGAACGCATCGAGATTGGCGAGCACGCAGCGCTGCATTGCAAGATGTGCGTCTTCGGTATGGCCCCCGATATGGGGCGTCAGCACGACGTTGGAGAGCCTGGTAAGCGCTCCGGTCTTGACAGGCTCCGTCTCGAAGACATCGAGCCCGGCGCCGGCGATCGCCTTCGTCTCGATCGCTGCGGCAAGGGCAATCTCGTCGATCACCGAACCGCGGGATATGTTGATGACGAAGCCTTTTGGGCCGAGTTTGGCCAGCATGCCCCCGTCTACCGCGTGATGGGTGCTCGCCCCTGCCCTCACGGCGACCACCAGAATGTCCGCCCACTCGGCGAGGCCGGCAAGATCGGCATGGAAGCGATAATCAAGGTCGATGTGCGGCCGCCGCCCGGTATAGGCGATCTCCATCTCGAACGCCGCAGCGCGCAAGGCGATCTTTCGGCCGATTTCGCCCATGCCGTAGATGCCAAGCCGCTTTCCGGCGAGACCCGGCGCCGCAACGCCGACCGGAGACGGTGCCGCAGCCGCCCAGCCGCCGCTTGCGACATAGGCGTGAGCGGGCACGATGCTGCGTGTGACGGAAAGCATGAGCGCCATGGCAAGATCGGCCACCGCAGCCGCGTTGGCGCCGGGGCTGTTGGCGACCGCGATGCCGCGGGCCTGCGCCGCCTTGAGATCGACGCCGTCATAGCCCGTTCCGTAACAGACGATCGCGCCCAGATCGGGAAGACGGTCCATCAGCGCTCCGTCGAAGCGCTGCGCGCCCATCGTCACGACGGCGCGGCATGCCAAGGCTTCGGGCGGAAGGGCACCGGCCGCCATCTCGTCGAAGCCAAGATGAAGCAGGTCATAACGCTCGCCGATGCGCGATTGCAAACCGCGCAGAAAGCGCGAGTTGATGATGATCTTGTGGGGCATACGGCGTTCCTCCGGTTGGCGCGCACGCCCGACCGGCGGACCGCACGAAAAAGGCCGGAGCAATGAAGCTCCGGCCTTATGACGTTCTTCCTACGGCACGGTCGGCCGTCAGGCCATCACGGTCGCGGGATCGATCTTGATGCCAGGGCCCATCGTGGACGACAGGGCGACACGCTGGATGTAGGTACCCTTCGCGCCGGTCGGCTTCGCCTTCGCAACAGCATCGGCGAAAGCCTTGATGTTCTGGACAAGCTTGGCGTCGTCGAACGACGACTTGCCGACCGCGCCCTGCACGATGCCGGCCTTCTCGACCTTGAACTCGACCGAACCGCCCTTTGCTGCCGCCACCGCGTTGGTGATATCCATCGTCACGGTGCCGACCTTGGGGTTCGGCATGATGCCGCGGGGGCCGAGCACCTTGCCGAGGCGACCGACGAGCGGCATCATGTCAGGCGTCGCGATGCAGCGGTCAAAGTCGATCTTGCCGCCCTGGACGGTTTCGACGAGATCTTCCGCGCCGACGACATCCGCTCCAGCCTTCTTGGCTTCCTCGGCCTTTGCGCCGCGCGCGAACACGGCGACCCGCAGCGTGCGCCCCGAGCCGTTCGGCAGGTTGCAGACGCCGCGAACCATCTGGTCGGCGTGCTTCGGATCGACGCCGAGATTCATCGCGATCTCGATCGTTTCGTCGAACTTGGCGGTCGACTTCGACTTCAGCAGCGAAACGGCTTCGTCGAGCGAGTAGAGCTTGGTGCGGCTGATGCCCTCGCGGGCGGCCTTAACGCGTTTTCCGATATGTGCCATGACGTTACCCCACTACCTCAAGGCCCATGGACCGGGCGGAACCTGCGATCATGGCGGCTGCCGATTCGACCGTATCGCAATTGAGGTCGGGCATCTTCTTGGCGGCGATCTCATCGATCTGCGCCTTCGTCACCTTGCCGACGGTGCCGCGGCCGGGCGTCTTCGAGCCGGAGGACAGGCCCGCCGCCTTCTTCAGCCAGTAGGATACCGGCGGCAGCTTCATTTCAAAAGTGAATGAGCGATCCTGATAGGCCGTGATGACGACCGGGATCGGCATGCCTTTTTCCATCTGCGCCGTCTTCGCGTTGAAGGCCTTGCAGAATTCCATGATGTTGAGGCCGCGTTGTCCGAGCGCAGGACCGATCGGCGGAGCGGGATTCGCCGCGCCGGCCGGCACCTGAAGCTTCACGTAGCCCGTGATCTTCTTTGCCATTGTTACTCTCCTTGTGATGGCTCCTGCCCCTGTCGGGACGAAGAGGAGCCAGTTGAGGTTCGTGGTCCGATGTTGGACCCGACCGGCGGCAACCGGACGGACATCTCCCACGAGGTTTGCTCCCTTTTGAGGAGCCCGAATAGGAAATGGCGCGTTGCGAGTGGGTTCTAGTCCCTACTCGCTCCCCACCACTCCCTAAGCAACTTTTTCCACCTGCGCGTATTCGAGGTCCACAGGCGTCGCACGGCCGAAGATCGACACGGCGACCTTGAGGCGCGAACGCGTCTCGTCGACTTCCTCGACCACGCCATTGAACGAGGCGAACGGACCGTCTGCGACGCGGACATTCTCGCCGATCTCGAACATGATCGCCGGTTTTGCGACATCCTGCATGGAGTCGGCGCGGCCCTTGATGCGCTCGGCTTCCTTTTCGGAAATCGGCATCGGCTTCTTGTCGGCGCCAAGGAAGCCCGTGACCTTCGGCGTGTTCTTGATGAGATGATAGGCTTCGTCGGTGAGGTCCACCTTCACGAGCACATAGCCGGGAAAGAAGGTGCGGGTCATCTCGACCTTGCGACCGCGGCGGACCTCCATGACCTTTTCGGACGGCACGAGGATGTCCTCGAACAAGTCTCCGAGCCCGCGTTGGTCCGCCTGCTCCTTGATCGATTCCGCCACCTTCTTCTCGAAATTCGAGAAGGCGTGGACGATGTACCAGCGCTTTGCCATGTCTTGAACCTTGAACCCCTGAATTCGCGCGGCGGCGGTTTACCCGAGCAGAATGCCCAGCACGTACCGGATGACCTGATCGACGACCAGGAAGAAAATAGAAGCGACCACGACCATCAAGAACACCATCGCGGTCGTGATGAGGGTTTCCTTGCGCGTGGGCCACGTCACCTTGCCCGCCTCGGCGCGGACCTCGGTGAAGAATTCTACGGGAGACTTGCCAGCCATGATGTCGCTCAAACCCAATCTGTCCGTCGATCGCCTCAATCATTCCGGATGAACAATCGGCGGATCGGCCTAACCGTATCCAGTATCGCTTCAGGCTACCGCTGCAGGAACGACGGTGGCAACGACTGCCGGCCGATCTCACCGTGGCAGGAGTGGAGGGAGTCGAACCCCCAACCCCCGGTTTTGGAGACCGGTGCTCTGGCCAGTTGAGCTACACTCCTAGTGTCACGAAGCAATGGTGGCGGCCCAATGGACCGCCACATCGGCTTCTTTGCATGAAGCCGTGTGAATTTTCAAGTGTTGTTTGGCGTTCGCTCCGAAATGGCCGTCGCCTCGACGGCAGTGCCATAAGCCAGCACTTCCGTGATGCCAGGCATGATCTCATTGGCATCATAGCGCATCGCGACGATCGCATTCGCGCCCATATGCTCGGCATGCTGGACCATGAGCATGAACGCATCCTGCCGCGCCCGTTCCGCGAGGGCGGTGTAGATCGTGATGTTGCCGCCGAAGAACGACTGAAATGCAGCACCAAAATTGCCGATGACGCTGCGCGACCTGACCGTAATCCCCCGCACCACGCCGAGCTGTCGCCGGACACGGTATCCGACGAGGTCGTTCGTCGTGACGACAAGCATGGATTTCCCCTATTTTTGCGGAAGCCGGCGCATTCAAACCTGATTTACCATGAGTTAAAAGATAGGTGCCGGATGCCGTGATTCTGGCAAGGCCCGGGGGAACATCTTTCGACCGGGCAGATCAAAGATGCGGGTTGCGCAGAGTGCTCGAGCGGCAGATTTCTATATCCAAACCCACTGAACAAATATGTTTCAGAAAATTAATTCGTAAAGCATATATATAAAATCATGTTTCCCGAAATTCACTATAGTAAAAACCGTTTTTCACACATTCCTAAGATCATGACTTCATCAAGATTTCGAACCTATAATTGTTTTTTGTTTTTGATTTATTTTTTGTTTTTAAAAAAATGTAGATAATAACTAAAATAACATAATTTAGAAATTTCGGGTCGAGATTGATCTTTTCGTGTTTTCGACTATCCAGACCAAAAGTTTTCTATGCGGTAAAAGACGAATTCTGAATTCCGATATATTGTAGAAATTTTGAATTGACTTGGACGTGATCAAGATCAAACCGGAGACCTGCCTAGTTGTTTACACTCTTTGTTAAAGAAATAATCATCTAG